>CAXMOH010000190.1:0-3858 GCA_964194855.1 uncultured Hyphomicrobium sp. | reverse complement strand
CGACTCGAGCCCCACGCGGCAGGGGCCGCCGTCGAGGATCAGATCCACCTCGTCGCCAAGGAGCTCGGCGACGTGGGCCGCCGTCGTGGGGCTCACGTAGCCGAACGGGTTCGCCGAGGGAGCGGCCACCGGGGTCCCGGCTCTCCGGATGAGGTCGCGGGCGGCCGCGTGCCCCGGCACCCGGACGCCCACCGTGTCCAGGCCGGCGGTCACGATCTCGGGCAGATCCGGGCGTCGGGGCAGGACGAGCGTGAGCGGTCCCGGCCAGAATCGTGCCGCGAGGCGCTGGACCCGCGGATCGTCGCTCGTGCTCACCCTGTCGAGGTCCGCCGCCGCCGCGAGGTGGACGATGAGGGGATCGAAGGACGGTCGGGCCTTGGCCTCGAAGACGCGGGCGACCGCCGTGGCGTCGAAGGCGTTTGCGCCCAGCCCGTACACCGTCTCGGTTGGGAAGGCTACGACGCCGCCCTCACGGAGAAGCCGCGCCCCCTCGTCGATCGAGGCGGGGTCGTCGGCGGGTCGGAGGCGTCCGCTCACGACTCGCCTAGAACCCGATGGTGCGTCGCTCGCCGTCGACCTCGATCTCGATCTCGGTTGTCCCGATCCGGAGGATGCGTATCCCTTCGAACGCGTCGCCCTCCCGGACCAGCCGGTCGTTGAGGAGCGCCACGGGTTCGCCGTCCCGCGTGCTGATCGCCGAGAGACGAAACGCCACGTCCTCGGGGTCGTCAGCCGCCGGCGAGGCGAGCGGCACGTCCTCGACGACCACCGCGGTCTCCGCCGGAGGTGGAGCGCTCGGTTCGGAGACGCTGGGCTCGGGCGCCTCGGCTCGTGGGGCGACCTTCTCGTTCCCGGGCAGCCCGAGCCGGCGGGGCGCCGGAGCCGGGGTTGTGGCCGCCGCTCGTCGAGGCGCGGTCGGGGGCTCGCGTTGCACCCGGGACTCTGGCTCGGCCGGCGTCGCCGCGATGGGCTCCGTCCCGGGGCGGGACGTCGCCAACGGCTTCGGCGCGGCGTCGAAGCGAGAGCCGGACGCCAGCCACCAACCCGCGCCCCCGACGATCACCGCCACCGCCACCCCGGACAGAAAGAGCCACCGTCGCCCGCCCCTGTGGTCGGCGCCACCCCACGGCACCGGGCCCACCACCACGACCTCCGGCTCCCGGGTCTGTTTCTCCCGCTCGAGCTTCTTGAGGGCGTCGAGGATGAAGCTCACGAGTCGCCTCCGTCCGCCGAGAGCCGAGGCCGCTGGCCCGGAGAGAGCGCGTAGAGGAAGAGCCGCGTCCGGGGCCCGGGGACGCCGTCGGGAACGAGCCCGGCGTCCTGCTGGAATCGCTGTACGGCCACCCCCGGGTCTTCGTTGGCGTATCCGAGGCGCTGAAGCTCGGCCCGGAGCCAGTCCGCAGTTCCCCGAGGCCCGGCAGGGACCGCTCGAGACTCGGGCCAGGGAAAGACCGCCTCCCGGGTCCAGAGCTCGTCCACCTGGGACCAGGGGACCTCGCGGAGCTCTTCGTCCCCCACGGCGACCCGGGCCGTTTGCCCTTCGAGGCTCAGAAGCGCGAGGAAGCACGTGTCCCGCCGCGACGGGTGGAACATCTCCAGGATCACCGGGAGGTCGAGCCTCTGAACCTGGGTGAGGTGGGTCCGAAGCGTCGTTCGGTCCGAGCCCGCACCCTCCCAGAGGGTCTCGATCCGTGCGATGGCTGCGGCGAACGACTGGTCCCTCGGAGTGTCTCGCAGAAGAGCGTCGAGCCGCGCGCTGCGCTCGGGTGCGACCGGCGCCGGCGCGGGTCGGGCGAGGGCGGGCTCGGACGGGGAAGACGGCGCAGCAGGCGCCTGGGCCATGCGGGGGACGAGGGCGAAGGCGGACACCGCCAGGATCGTCGTGAGGGCGGCGGCGGTCCAGCCATGATGCCACTGGAGGGCCTTCCTGGGCCGCACGTCCGTCACCTCGTCGGCGGCTGTCCGCACCATGTTCGCCGAGATCGACCTCACGCTCTTCACGTAGCCGGCGAGAAGCGCTCGGTCGGTGATGAGGTTGATTACCCTGGGAATTCCCCCGGAGCGCTGGTAGATGGTGCGCAGCGCATCGGAGCTGAAGCCGACCTTGTCGGCACCGCCGGCGACCTTGATCCTGTGGCGGATGTACGCCTCGGTCTCCGCGGCGTCGAGGGGCGAGAGGTGGTAGCGAGCGGTCACGCGCTGGGCGAGCTGGCGGAGATCGTGGCGGGCCAGGAGGTCACGGAGCTCCGACTGACCCATGAGCACGATCTGGATGAGCTTCTCGGTGTCGGTCTCCAGATTGGAGATGAGTCGAATCTGCTCGAGCACCTCTGGCGAGAGGTCCTGCGCCTCGTCGATCAGGAGCACCACGTTCCTGTCCACGGCCCGGGCATCGAGGAGGAAGCCGTGCAGCGAGTCCACCAGGCCCTTCAGCGAGTCCCACCCAGGCTCGGTGTGCAGGTCGTCGAGGATCGAGCGGAGGAGCTCGGAGGCCGTGAGCGCCGGATAGAGGATGACCGCGGTGTGCGTGTCCTTCGGAAGCGTGGAGAGGAAGTAGCGGGCGAGGGTCGTCTTGCCCATCCCCACCTCTCCCGTGATGAGGACGAAGCCGCCTCGCTCCCGGTGTCCGAACTCGAGATGGGCGAACGCCTCCGCGTGCCTCTGGGAGAGATAGAGGTACTTGGGGTCCGGCGTCAGGTTGAAGGGCTTCTCGGTGAAGCCGTACCAGGACTCGTACAAGGACCGCCTCCGGCCGACCTCGATCGAGGCGAGTGTATCACCGGCGCCAGCAGACCGTGCCGGAAGAGATCCGGCCTCGACGCGGTCTGGCTTTCGCCACGGGCTGCCAGGGCAATCTGGCGGGCGGATCGGGTATATCCTTCCGGGCCATGCCCCAGTTGCGTTTGCCCACGGCCGACACCACGGCCTCGCTCCACGGGGCTGGAGAGACGGTGGTGGTCCTGGGGCACGGGGCCGGCGGCACCCGCCAGACCCCCATGCTCCTCTCCCTGGCGGAGGCGCTGGCGGTCTCCGGGCGGGCTGCTTGTCTCTACAATTTTCCGTACGCGGAGAGGGGAGCGCGGCGACCCGACCCCCCGAAGGCCCTCGAGGCCACCGCCCGGGAGGCCGCGGAGGTCGCCCTGGCGAAGACGGGAGCCACACACGTCGTGATGGGCGGCCGGTCGATGGGGGGGCGGATCGCCTCCCAGGTGGTGGCCGGAGGCGCTCGCGCCGACGGGCTGGCCTTCCTCGCCTACCCGCTGCACCCGCCCGGGCGACCCGAGAAGCTGCGCGACGCCCACATGCCTGCCGCCGCCGCCGCCGCTCCGATGCTCTTCGTCCAGGGGACCCGTGACGCCTTCGCGCGGGAGGATCTCCTCCAGGCCTTGATCGGGCGCCTCGAAGACCGGGCGGAGCTCCACCGGGTGGAGTCCGCCGACCATTCCTTTCGGGTCCTGAAGCGCAGCGGTCGTACGGCGGAGGACGTCGAGGAGGAAGTGGAGACCACCCTGCTCGACTGGCTGGAGAGGCACGGCCTGTGACTTCAAGGAGAACCGCATGATCGTCTCGCTGACACTCGCAACACTCCTCGCGTCCGCCGCGCCCGTCAGCCCGGAGACCCGCTACGATCCCGCGGTGCCGACTCTGCAGGGCGTGGTCGGGCACACCCTCGGCGCGCAGATCTCGACGCCTGCCCAGATCGTGGCGTACTTCGAGGCGCTGGCTGTCGCCGCACCCGATCGGTCGACCCTGGTCACATACGCCACCAGCGAAGAGGGGCGTCCGCTGCAGGTTCTGGCCATCGGCAGCCCCGCGCGGATCGGCCAGCTCGAAGAGACGAAGGCCGGCCTGGCCCGG
>CAXMOH010000189.1:0-2902 GCA_964194855.1 uncultured Hyphomicrobium sp. | reverse complement strand
CCTGGGCCCGGCGAACTGGGGCCTGGGGCTTGGCCCCGAGTCTCTCCTGAGCGTCGAGTGCATCAAGAAGGACTCCCTTCCGTCTTTCACGTTCCCGAGAGAGCTGACGATCAAGTACGAGTTCGCCGCTCGTGGGGGGATGCCGCCGGTCACGGTCTACTGGTACCAGACGGCGGAGAGCGACGCCTACCTGCCGGACGGGATGACGGTGGACGACGCCAAGAAGATCGCCGGCGCTGGGCCCGACCTTCGAGTCGGCGGAGCAAACCTCAGACGGGGACGACCCTCGTCCGGCGCGAGCAACTCGAGGCGACGGTCGTTCATGCAGAGAGGCTCCGGCTACAACTGCATCTTCGTGGGATCGAAGGGCTACATGGGCACCGCTCGCCGCGGCGAGAACGTGGGTCTCCTGCCCGGCTCCCGCTGGGCGGAGTACGAGCTCCCTCGCGCCACCCTGCCCCGGGCGCCGAGCGGCCCCGAGGACAGCAACCACGTCGCCCACTGCAACGACTGGGTGCGGGCCTGCAAGGGCGGAGTGCCGGCGAGCTCGCACTTCGGCGTCGCCGGGAGATACACGGAGTGGCTGCTGACGGGCGTGGCGGCCGTCCACCACGAGGGGAAGCTCCTGTGGGACGGCGAGAAGGGCGAGATCACCAACGTCCCCGAAGCCAACAAGTGGATCAAGCCCACCTACCGCACGGGCTGGGAGCTCACGCTCTGATCGGGACGTAGCTGCGGCCTGGGAGTCTCAGCTCTGGCGAATCCTCGACAACGGATGGGGGAGCGGATGCTGCGGATCGATCTGAGCCGGGGTCGGCCCTGCTCGCTCCCGAGCAGCGCCCGGAGGCTCGTTTGAAGGCTCGCGCTGGGCGGATCGCCTTCGCTCTGGCGTCGATGCTCGCGCTCGGCCTGGCCGCCCTCGGGTGGTGGACGGCCGACGGCATGGCCGCGCGCTACGTGACGGATACCCGGCGCGCGGCCGGGCGCGACGGGTGGAGAGCGGAGGTGCGCGCGGATGGACCCACACCGGGAACGATCTTCTTCGGCCGGGCGCGTCCCTCAGAGGAGCCGCCCGGTCTTCGCCTGGTCCGGGTGTCGGACGAGGTGCGGCAGACGGGGCTGGTCCCGGGCGACGTGATCCTGACCGTCGATGGCCAGATCTACGGCAATACCCGGGAGATCTCTCGCGGCCTGATACGAGAGCGCCTGGCCGGCGAGCACGTCACCGTGCGGGTCTGGAAGCAGGAGGGCCGCCGGGAGGAGGAGCTGGAGCTGACACTCGATCCCTTCCTGCGCCACCCCGGGGACCTGGGTCTCGAGTACGAGGAGATCGAGATCCCCTCGGAGAGCGGCTTCACCCTCCGAGGGTGGTATGTCCCCCCACCCGCGGACAGCGACGGTCGCAGCGGCGTCTTCGTCCACGGAGCACGGTCCTCCCGCTTCCAGGGGCTGCGAATGGCAGAGCACTGGCACGCTCGGGGGTACGGCATGCTCATCGTGGACCTCAGCGGTCGCGGGTCCAGCGGTGGCGACCACATCACTTACACGGTGAACGAGCGGCACGACGTGGCGGCCATGACCCGGTGGCTCCGCGAGCGAGGGGTCCCGGCCCACAAGCTGGCGGTGTTCGGAACGTCCAACGGGGCCGCCAGCGCGATCTACGCCGCCGTAATGGATCCCGAGATCGCTGCGTTGGCCCTCGACGCCCCCTACAGCGACCTGTGGACGAGCTCCCGCGAGACCCTGGAGGACCGCGGGCTCCCGACGATTCTCGCCTGGCCCCTGTCCTGGGCCGTCGAGCGCCGTGCGGGTTTCGACGTGAGGGACGTGCGGCCCATCGACGTGATCCGCGACATCCGCGTTCCGGTCCTGTTCATCCACGGCGACGCGGACACGGAGGTCCGGCCGCACCACTCGGAGAGCATGCACGACGCCCGCCTCGGCGCGGGAGTGCCTTCCGAACGCTGGGTCCTGCCCGGCGGCGAGCACGGCTTTGACAACTACCCGCCCCAGGACGAGTTCTGGGGACGCGTCCTGGACTTCTTCGACTCCGCCATCGACTCGACCGCAGCGGGTCACTGAGCCTGGTCGACGTTCTAAACGGCGCATGCCCGTGGGGGGGGTGAGCTCCTCCGTTTCAGGGACCGCCGGCGCCGATGACAGTGTTCGCGATCCGCGACGAAACCGCCGGGGGCGTTGCAGGTGGTAGCCCTCGCTACGCCAGCTCGCGTTCGAACAAAGCCAGCAGCCGCTTCCACGCACGCTCGGCTTGCCCGGGGTCGATGCCGAACAGCCGCTCCATCTTCCTCAGCCCTGACGCCGCCGTGCGCGTGGAGCAGCCTTGAGAGGCCTGGTCGGGAGCGTCTTGAGGATGCTGGTGAGGGTGAGACGAGGTCCCTTCAGGGCCTGGTCGAGGGGCCGGGGGGATGAAGACCGGAGAGAATGTCGTTAGCTCGGGTCCCCCGCCCGCGCGCAGGATGAAGAGCGACCCATCATCCGGGCTCGGATCGAGACCGAGTCTCCCGTCATGGTCGGCGAGACCGTGACCCTGAGTGTCGACGTACTGACCCCGTCCTGGTTTCCCCGGGCCCCTCGGTTCCCTGCCGCCCTCCACGTGGAGAATGCGGTGGCGGTCTTCGACGAGAGTTTCCGGGTGAACCTGTCCGAGCCGATCGGCGGCTCCACGCTTCCGGAGATCCGACGGTCCTGGGAGGACGACGGGGGCCTTCGACGGGAGTGAGAGGCCCTGTCGCGGCCTCCGGTGGCTCTGAGGACTCCTGTGATCGATCAAGCGACACGGCGCGACGGCGTGAGAGCCGTGTGTGACGTCCCGGCCCACAACTCCGCCCATCCCCCCATCCTGCTCGTCCTCGGATGGGATGGGGCGAACCTCAAACAGGGC
>CAXMOH010000188.1:0-5122 GCA_964194855.1 uncultured Hyphomicrobium sp. | reverse complement strand
CCGTAGAGAGCCCTCTCGGCCCACGGCGTCCCAGGGAAGGAGTCCGCCATCGCCCCGTAGGGGGTGACGTCTCGCCGGGCCCGGTCCCTGGCGACCAGAAAAGCGGCTTCGGCAGCCCTGGGGGAGTCGGCAGGCACCTTGGAGAGGACGGAACGCCCCTCGGATCGGCGACGCCGCGCCAACAGCGCGCGACCCAGCGCCAGACGCGCCCGATCGACTTCGATGCCGGGAAGCGCCCGAAGGTCCACTCTCCGGAGGACGTAGAGCGCATCCCCCGACCGCCTCGCCTCCAGGAGCAACTCGCCCTTGTGCAGCTGCCGCTCGGCGCGCTGGGCATCCGTGAGAGGCGGCAGGTGTCGCATCAGGGTCCGGAGGAGGGGCTGGGCTTCGCGGGCGGCGTCTGTTGCCGGGTGCTCCCGGTCGAGTCGGTCCAGCGCCTCGCCGGCCGCCCCGAGCTCACCCTGTTTGCGGCGCACCTTGCCGAGCTCGAGCAGCGCAGCGGCTGTCTCTCGGGGGCACCGCTCGACCGTCTCCTCCAGCGCGTCCGCAGCGCTGGTCAGATCGTCGGCGGCACCGAAGAGCTCCGCCGCTCGAGGCAGAGCGGTGCAGGCCACGGCGCTCAGCGGCTCGTGCGCCGCTTCCCTGTACGAGCGGGCCGCGGGGATGGGCCGCTCGAGGGCGTCGTGTGCTCGCGCCACCGCCAGAAGTGCGTGGTCGAGGAGGGTCGTGGCCTGCACGTCCGCGTGGGTGAGCTGCGCGAGCGCGTCCTCGTGCTGCTCTTCCTCCATCAAGAGGAGCCCCGCGGCCAGGCGCGCCAGGCCCGCGGTGGCCGTTCCGGGGTGCTGCGCGGCCACCTCCGCGAGGAGGCTCACGCGCTCGGTGGGCGGGTCGTGATCGACGGAGGCGCGAAGGACCCGCTCGGCCTCCGTCGCCGGGACGGTCTCGATGCGCCACCCGGCTCCGTGGCTCTCCGCGGCTGCGACGAGGACGACAAACCCGACGCTGAGGAGGCGGAGCAAGGGGACGGCGGGCCGGCGCTACTGCGCCCCGAGGGCGCTGGCGTCGCCGCCGCCCAGGATCCGCACGAGCTCGTCCTGGAAGTAGTCCGTTGCGTCGCGGATGTCGGCGGCCACGCGGTCGTTGTACATCTGACGGCCCCGCTCGACGTCTTCCTTCAGGCGCTCGTAGATGTCCTTCGTCTTGCGCCCCTCGGCGACCTTCGCTTCGTTGTAGAGCTTGATCTCGCTCACCACCAGGCGTGCGAAGCGTCGGGCGTCGTCGTGGGCCTTCTGCTGCTCGGGGGTCATCGCGCGCACCGGTGGTGCGGCGGGCGCCGGGGCAGGCGCGGCGGCGGGCCGAGGTGCCGGCGCCGGCGGCGTCGGGGGAGGGCTCACGACCGGCGGCGGGGTCTGCGGCTTGATCGTACCGGTGCCGAACATCACCGTCTGGGGTCCTTCGTTGGCCACCTGGGGAGCGGGCGCCGGCGGCGCCGAGGTCGGCGGTTGGGAGCGCAGCCCCGGACTGGTGTTGCCGGTGCGAGCCGAGCTCAGCACGTCGATCACCTTCTCGGCGAACGCCACGAGGATCTCGATGGCATCGGCCTTGACGGCCGGCACCTCCGGCGCCAGCGTGTCGCAGTAGAGAATGGCCGCCACCTTGTCCCGGAGGATGAGCGGAACGACCAGATAGCCGCCTGCGCCCCCTCCGAGACGCGCCAGCGCCTGCGCTGTCTCCGGCGACTGGCTGATGTGCCCCTTTTCGGCGCGCCGGGAGCTGTTTGCGATCTTGAAGACCGTGTCGGCGGTCATGGGAATGCTGATCGTCTTCAGGATGTCCGGGTTGTCGACGCCGGCCCCGTACCAGCCCACTGCGTTTTGCGCCTTGACGATGAACATGGCGCCGCGCTCGACGAACTTGGTGACCTCGTTCACGAGGTGGGTGAGCACCTCGGAGAGGTTGGAGCCCTGCTCGATGGCCGCGATCGAGGTCTTGAGTGCCGAGTAGTCCGCCCCGCCTCCGTCTCCGCCTCCGCTCCCGCCCCCGACTCCGCCGGACTGCTGCAAGACCTCCGCGATGGCTGCGCCGATCTGCGCCTCGTCGATCTTCTCGTCGTAGCGCGCCACGTCCTCGCCCAGCTCATCCAGGGCACGGACGAGAGCGGCCTGGTGCCCCTGGATGGCCCGCTGGATCACGACGACCCAGTTGGCCATCTGCTGGCTGACGAGCCCGGACGTGCGCGACTTCAGATCGTCTTCGAGCGCCATCACCACCTCAGGGGATATCCGGCAAAACACGGAAAATGGCCAACTTACGTCCGTGGGCATTATCCGGTACTCGAACATGGGCTGTCAACGAGAGCGGGGTATGATCGACTCTTGGGGGGAACTCGGGGGACGCCAACAGGAGGAAACCACATGCGCATCACCGCCGTGCTCGTACCCGCCGTCCTCATGCTGGCGGCGCCCGTGAGCGGCCAGGACTTCTGGGCCCACTGGGGCGACGGCAAGGCCGAGGTCAACGGATACCGTCTCACCCAACCCCGCTACGGAGCGAAGCGAAGCGGAACCGCGGTGTACGTCTTTGTCACCGAGGACTTCTCGAACAGGCTTCGCGTCAAGGCGGAGTCAGGGGGGCACCCGGAAGGTGACGTGACGCCGGTGATGAAGCTCAACGCCGTGCGCGACTTCAGCACCGGGATCTACGACTACAACGTCATGACGTCGACGTTTCTCCGGACGAAGCGCGGGTGGCCGGTGTCCAAGGTGAGCTTCTCGAGCCAGGAATGGTGCGGGCACGTCTGGCATCAGATCATTCCCCGGGAGGGGAGGGTCGACGGTGTCTTCCACTCCTACTTCGATGGCGAAGCCGACGGGACCGAGAAGCTGGAGATGCCGGCCGACGGCGTGTTCGAAGACGCGCTGCCGGTCATCCTCCGAGGCTGGAAGGGAGCCTTTGTCGAAGAAGGCGGGAGCCGCACGGTTCGCTTCCTGCCGAGCCTCCTTCACGCGCGGCTGACGCACACGGCGCTCGAGTGGACGACGGCGCGGATCAGTCGCGCTTCGAAGACCGAGTCGGTCACGGTTCCCGCCGGGCGCTTCGAGGTGTCGATGCGCACCGTCGAGGTCGAGGGCGGCCGCACGCTCACCTTCGCCATCGAAGCCAGGCCACCGTATCGCCTGGTTCGGCAGACGGGAGCCGACGGCGAGGAGCTGGCCCTTCTCGGGTCGGCTCGCCTGGCCTACTGGAAGCTCAACGCCCCGGGAGGCGAGTCGTACCTGGACCAGATCGGCCTCGGGGGCGACTGAGGACCGCGTGCTAAACTGAGGCTGATGGGGGCGTCACGGTTTCGACGAGAACAGCGACCCCGAGAGGAGCAAGCCGAGCGTGCCTACCGACTCGTTAATCCGGTGGGAAAAACACAACTGCCAACGACAATTTGGCATTGGCTGCCTAACTAAACCCTAGGCAACCCGCTCTGCCGGGGCCCCGCCCACGGGACTTGGACAGAGCGTCATAAAGGTGGGCTGGCTGGAAGCTCTCGGTCCGGGGGCGACCAGCGAGATCAATCGGACTAGTCTTCGCCGGTTTTGTCCGGCCTTCACGGCGGAGGCGAAACTCCAGGTCGGACTAAGCTTGTAGGGCCTCTCGCAGGCGCGTTTTCGGACGCGGGTTCGACTCCCGCCGCCTCCACCATCGGAAAGATGGAGAAGAGTTTCGGGACATCTCAATCCGCTGCAAGCTGGTAAGTTACGCACAAGTAACGCATCAGGGTTGAAGCGGAGCCACCGCGGATCGCCCACGACGACCTGAAAGGGCCGATGGCGGGGCTCGAGGCCATCCTGCGGGCGCTTCGGGTTCGCACCAGGGTGAGCTCGCCTTCCGCCTCGAGATAGTAGACGTCCGCGAGATCGATGACGCGGACGCGGTCCGGAGCCAGATGGATGAGCAGCCTGCCGGAGGATGGGGTCACGGCGGTGCTTGTGCCACGGTGTGCGGGCTGCAGCCATGAGCAGTGCCCGGACAACCACGAACGGCGGCTGGGAGCCACGAACACCATGGCGGTGCCGTGGGGCCTTGAAAGACCCGCCGGCGTGCAATAGAACAGCCCGGTATCGAGCAGGTGGTAGACCGAGAGGTCCTTGCCAATGGCCGTGATGCGGTCGGCGGCACGCGACACTCTTGCGGCGTCGAGACGGTTCAGACTTCTCCGACGGGAAAGCCGACTGGGTGCGAGCGAATCAGGGAGCCATCCGCGTTGCTTCGACTTCTGGAGATGTCGTCCGCCGGGAAGTGGCTACGTGCGCTAGGCTTGGGGCTTGTACCAATCGGCTTACACGGGGTATCGAGTGCCACCGCGATCCGTCGCGCCGGGCAAGGACCACGCGAGGACGTCGTCGCGGGCCAGCGACCTGTGCGGCTGATCTCCCTGGCCGCGGTGATCCTCGTGGCCGTCGCCGGCTCGGCGTCGGCCGAAACGGCCCAGGCCCCCGGGCGCAAGCCCAGGCCCCCACGCCGTCGGGCGTTCCCCGGTTCCGACACCTACGCCCAGTACTGTGGGGGCTGCCATGGCGCGAAGCTCGAGGGCGGCTCGGCCGGCAGCCTGTTGGACCGCGAGTGGCTCTTCGGTGGCGACGATCGCAGCATCCTGGCGAGCATCCGCGACGGCCGCTCCGACACGGCCATGGTGGCATTCGGCGAGGTGCTCGAGCCGGAACAGCTGTGGCAGCGTTTCATCTTCGACGCCGACGGGAAGCTGCTGTACTCGATCGGTGATCGCGGTCGCCCGGACATGGCCCAGGGCCTCGTCCCGGTGGAGGACGAGCCGTGAGCCGGCTGTGGGCGTTGCTGCTGGCCGGGCTGGTCATCGGGTGCGGGTCGCGTGTGGGCCTGGGTGGTGGAGAGGACTCGCCCTGGCCTCCGGCGGTCGTCCCCGAAGACGAAGGCGCTCCGGTGCTCTCCGCCGAGGAGTCGATGCGCACCATCGTGCTGCCTCCCGGCTACCGGGTCGAGTTGGTCGCCAGCGAGCCGATGGTGATCGATCCGATTCTCATCGACTTCGACGCCGACGGACGCATGTGGGTGGTGGAGATGCCTGCCTTCGCCGTCGACGAGACGATGCGCG
>CAXMOH010000187.1:0-2373 GCA_964194855.1 uncultured Hyphomicrobium sp. | reverse complement strand
AGCTTGGCGAGGGCGGCATGGCCACCGTCTACCTGGCCGATGACGTCAAACACGAACGCCAGGTTGCGCTCAAGGTCTTAAAGCCTGAACTGGCCGCCGTGGTAGGCGCCGATCGCTTCCTGGCCGAGATCAAGACCACCGCGAACCTTCAGCATCCGAACATCCTGCCGTTGTTCGACTCGGGCGAGGCGGACGGCTTCGTGTTCTACGTGATGCCTTATGTGAAGGGTGAGAGCCTTCGCGAGCGCATCGACCGCGATCATCAGCTCCCCGTCGACGAGGCACTGGCCGTCGCCACCAGCATGGCCGAGGCGCTCGACTACGCTCACCGCGAGGGGGTGATCCACCGGGACATCAAGCCCGACAACGTGCTGATGCTCGAGGGAAAGCCGGTCATCTCGGACTTCGGGATCGCGCTCGCGGTGGGGGCGGCCGGAGGAGGCAGGCTGACGGAGACCGGCCTGAGCCTCGGCACGCCCCACTACATGAGCCCGGAGCAGGCGACGGGCGACCAGTCGGTCGGACGCGCCACGGACGTCTACGCGCTGGCGTGTGTGTGCTACGAGATGTTGGTCGGCGAGCCTCCGTACACGGGGAGTACGGCGCAGGCGGTGCTGGGCAAGATCATCGCGGGCAAGCCGGTATCGGCCACCGAAGAGCGCATGTCCGTTCCGGCCAACGTGGACGCAGCGCTCAGAAGGGCTTTGGAGAAGCTGCCCGCGGATCGTTTCACGGGGGCGCAGGAGTTCGCTGGGGCTCTGGCCGATCCTGGGTTCCGGCACGGTGACCAGGCAGTCACAACGGCCACGGCCGCGACCACGGTCAGCTCGTGGAAGCCGGTGGCCATGGCGACCTCAGCTCTGTCCATCCTCTTGGCGGCGGGCCTCGCTTGGGCGCTCCTGGCGGGCGACGCGGAACCACCCCTGACCCGCTTCACCGTTGCACCCCCGGATGACGTCTTCTTAGGCGGCATCTGCTGCGGGCCTGTCGAAGCGCTCTCCCCCGATGGGGAGTGGCTGGCCTTCGCCGGGATTGGCGGAGGTCCGCTGTATCGCCGTAGACTCGGGCAGCTCGAAGCCGAAGAGGTGCCCGGAACGGAGGGAGGCTCCATCCCGTTCTTCTCCCCGGACGGGCGCTGGCTCGGCTTCTACGCGGAGGGGCGACTTCTCAAGGTCTCGATGAGCGGCGGTCCGCCGGTGCCGATCACCGAAACACCGCCGGCAGCGGGAGCCAGTTGGGGTGACAACGACGTCATCGCGTTCGTTGACAACCCCACCGGTGCGCTCTTCACGGTGCCGGGCGCGGGAGGGGTGGCGACTCCGGTCTTGGGGCCGAGTGACGGGGTCAGGTACAATCATCCGTGGATGTTGCCGGGAGGCGAAGCCGCGCTCATGACGGCGCGATCTACCAACACCGCGGAAGTCCGTGTGGTCGTCGTCGACCTCGAGACCGGTGCGGCGGACACACTCGGGTTCGGTACCCTCGCGGCCTACGCGTCCGGCTACCTCGTCTTCTCCGGTTCGGACGGCACGCTGCTGGCCCAGCCATTCGATCCGGGTGCCCGTCGCACGACGGGGCAGTCCGTAGCGATCCTCGACGGCGTCGCCCTCTCAGGGCCGGATATCGGCGAGTTCACGCTGTCGGCCCAGGGCGGACTCGCGTACGAGGTAGGCGACGTGAACTTCCAGGAGCTGGTCCTCGACGGCCCGGCCGGATCTGCCGCGGTGAGCCTGCCCGAGCAAGGCAACATCGAGGATCCGGCGTTCTCTCCCGACGGACGGCGTATCGCCATGCGGTTCGTGAACGTAGGTGAAAACCAGGACATCTGGATCTTCGACCGCGGCCAGGGCACGCTCGAGCGTCTCACCGACGAAGGCACCCTGAACGCCGCACCGGTGTGGACGCCCGACGGCACTCGCGTCGCGTTCACAAGCGTCCGAGGTGAAGAGCCCGGCCAGCTCTATTGGCAGCCGGCCGACGGGAGCGGGTCTGCCGAGCGGCTGCTCGTGACGGATTTCCGAACGACGCCGGGCTCGTGGTCGTCGGACGGGCGGACGCTGGCGTTCTACGCAGACCGCGACGGGAGCCGGGACGTCGGGCTGCTCACACCAGGGGACTCGACGCCCCGCTGGATTCTCGAGACCGAGTCCAACGAGTTCCATCCGCAGCTGTCGCCCGATGGGCTCTGGCTCGCCTATACGTCCGACCGCTCGGGCGAGGAGGAGGTCTACGTGGAGGCCGCGAGCGGGGAAGGCCGCCGAGCCCAGGTCTCGATCGACGGAGGCCATTCCCCGCGTTGGGCGCCCGATGGCGGCATCCTCTACTATGCGGACGGGGTTGCCAGTTTGGGCACCATCATCGCTGCCACGGTCT
>CAXMOH010000186.1:0-8515 GCA_964194855.1 uncultured Hyphomicrobium sp. | reverse complement strand
GCCCACGAGGCCGGGCTCCTCGTCCACGTCTGGACCCTGCGAGCCGAGAACGCGTTCCTGCCGCCGAGCCTCGGCAAGGGCGACGACCGGGCCGGGATCGGGGACATGGCTGGCGAGGTCCGCCTCTTTCTGGAAGCCGGGGTCGACGGCTTCTTCACCGACCACCCGGACATCGGCGTCGCCGCCCGCGACAGCTTCGTCGAGGGGAGCTGACGTTAGCGGGAGAGCGTCTTCTCGAAAATGAACAGGTGCTGTGTGGGCAGAAACTCGTGGAGAGCCACGAGGCTGTAGCCCGCCGGCTGCCATTCGGAGAGGACCTGCTCTGGTGACATGCGGTGCTCCTCGCGGATGTGAAGAGCGCTCGTTCCCTCGAGCCGATACTCGACGAGGGCGATCTTCCCGTTTGTGCGCAGCGCCTCGCGCATCCTCGCCAGCATCGCCCTCGGCTGCTGAAACTCGTGGTAGACGTCGACCAGGAGGATCCAGTCGAGCGATCCCGGCGGAAGCTTCGGGTCGTCGTTCTCGCCGCGGAGGGGAACGACGTTGGTCAGACCTGCCTCGGCGAGCCTCGTTTCGAGACGCTCGATCATTTCGGGCTGCACATCGACGGCATAGACGCGCCCACCAGGCGCGACCGCTCTCGCCATGCGTCGGGTGAAATATCCCGTCCCGCACCCGATGTCGGCCACGACGTCTCCGTCGCGAAGCCCCATGGCGCGCAGGATCTCCTCGGGGCGCTGTTCCTCGTGCCTTCCCTCCCGCTCCAGCCAGTCCGCTCCGCGCCAGCTCATGATCGGCGAGGGGCGCCGCGCGTCATCGGCGGCGGCCCGCACGGGTCCGAGGGATATGGCGTACACCGCCGCGGCGAGCCCCAGCGCGAGCACGAGGAAGCGCAGGTGAGCGGGCAAGGACGTGGTCTTCGACCTCAGGGTCGACACGATGAGGCGACCTCCATCGCCGACAGCGCCCCCGGGCCGGCGGCTCCCCTCATCGTCGCACGGCTCGTCCCACGAGGCGTCGAGAGGTCAGCTTGCGGCGTCGCGGATGGCCCGGGCTTCCGCCTCGGCGTCGAACTCCGGGTTGGGCTCCGTCGGGACCGGGGCGCCGATCTGGCTCCGCCACTGCCTCAGAAGACCGTGGAGCTCGCGTGCTCTCTCTGGCTCGTCACCGACGAGGTTTCGTTGCTCACGGATGTCCTCGCGGAGGTTGTAGAGCTCCAGCCGACCGTCCTCGAAGTACTCGTGGAGCTTGTAGTCGCCCAGCCGGACCACGCCGCAGGGACGCGTGCGAAAGAGCGGGTCGGGTTGCTCGTCGACCTCTGCCTCGTAGGACTGGAGGTAGGCGGGGAAGTGCCAGAAGAGGGGCCGCGCGGCGAGCGAGGGGACCTCGCCCTTCAGGAGGGGGAGCAGGCTGACGCCGTCCAGCGGCTGATCGGGCCGCTCGGCGTGGGCGAGGTCGAGGAATGTGGGATACAAATCCAGTCCGATGACGGGTTCGGCGGTGCGTTGCCCGGCCGCCACGACCCCGGGCCAGTTGACGAAGAGGGGCACGCGGATACCGCCTTCGTAGTAGTTGCCCTTGTAGCCCCACAGGGGGTCCATGTCCGTCGCGGGCCCGTATCCGCCGTTGTCGGAGAAGAAGACGATCACCGTGTCCTTTCGGAGCTGCAGCTCCTCCAGCGTGGCGACGATCCGTCCCACGCCGTCGTCGACGGCCTGGATCATCGTGGCCATCACAGCGTGATCGTGGAGCGCGCCCGGGGGCTTCGCCTCGTACTTCGGGAGGAGCGTCTCCTTGGGCTGCAGCGGTGTGTGGACTGCGAAGTGGGCCAGATAGGCGCACCACGGGCGCGCCTGATTCTCGCGGATGAACCCGATCGTCCGCTCGGTGAGGACGTCGCTCAGGTACTCCCCGTTCGGGCCCAGGTGCCGCTTGAAGCCGGGCAGACGGTCGTGCTCCACGGCCACGTCGAAGCCCTGAGCCATGGGGTCGGGGCCCAGGTGCCACTTGCCAAAGAACCCGGTCCGGTAGCCCTCGGCCTGCAGGGCCTCGGCCCAGGTCACGATGTCGGGCCGCAGCGTGCTGACCCCGGGGACGTGGAGCAGGCGCCGGTAGCGGGCGTCGCCCCGTGGTCCCGTGCCCACGTTCAGGATCCGGTGGCGCGGCGTGTACTGTCCGGAAAGGAGGGACGCCCGTGCCGGAGCACAATTTGCCGCGTTGGAGTAGGCGTCGGTGAAGACCATCCCGCCGCGCGCCAGCGCATCGAGCCGAGGGGTCTCGTAGAAGTCGGACCCCATGTAGCCCGTGTCCTTCCAACCGAAGTCGTCCAGATAGATGAAGAGGATGTTGGGGCGCCCGGCCGCCGGGAAGCAGGGCGAGGCGAGCGCCACAGCGAGCAGGAGGAGCGTGGCTCGCTGCAAGCGGCTTCCGAGGAGCGGGGCGCCCGTCACTCCGGCCCCGCCGCCGTCGCTGGAGCTGCGAAGGCTTGCGCCATCGCGCGCTCGACCCCGTCGGCGTCGCTCGGAATGCCGCCCGTGATGAGCTCGCATCCGTCTTCGCCCACTATGTAGGCGTTCTCGATGCGCATGCCCAGTCCGTCGCTCTCCGAGTAGATGCCCGGCTCGATCATGATCACCATCCCCGCCTCGAGGGGCTGGCCGCGGTTGAAGACGTCGTGAACGAAGAGGCCGATCGGGTGGCCGATGCCGTGGGGGAAGTCGTCCGGCGCCCCGTGGGCCGCCAGCGTCTCCCGAGCGATCGCGTCGAGGCTCTTCACACCCTCGGGCGTGCCTCGGCTCCGGTAGTAAACGCCTGCACGGCAGGCCTCGGCGGCGGCCCTCTCGGCCTCGTAGAGCGCGTCGTAGAGCTCGCGCGCCCGGGGAGAGAAGCGACCTCCCACCGGCAGCGTGCGGGAGTAGTCGGCACCGTAGTGATCGGCGTAGCACCCGATGTCGGTGACCACGAGATCACCCTCGACCAGCAGGGCGTCGTTGCTCATGTAGTGAATCTCCAGGGCGTTCCGGCCGGAGGCGATGATGGGGGGGAAGCTGTCCCCTTCGCACCCGAGCTGGGTGACCTGGTATCGGATGGCCTCGGCGATGGCGCCTTCGTAGCCTCCGTCGCGATAGAGGTGCAGGCTCCGGCGCAGGGCCTCGACCGTTGCTCGGGAGGCGAGCTTCAGCTTCTCGATCTCGTGTGCGTCCTTGATGAGACGCATGCGGTGGACCTCGCGGTTTAGGGCAAAGCGGCCTCGCAGGATCGACGTGCCGACGAGCTTCACGAGGCCGGCGTCGGCCCGGTCGCCGAGATAGCGCGCGTCCAGATTCTCGAATGCAGGGAAGTCGGTCTTGCCCCAGAGGATGGCCTCGGACGGGAGTGGCCAGACGAGACCGCCGTGGAGCGCCTGGGCGCTCAGCCTGTTCTGGCGTCCGGCCTCGGGCTCTGTTTCCGCGGTCGGGAGGACCTGCGCAGCCAGGGGCAGGGCAAGAACGCCGCCGGCCAGGAGCGCTGCAGCCGTGGCGGCTCTGCGGAGGGTGTCCGCCCATGATGGGCCCGCCGGCTCCTCGCCCTGAAGGAGGAGCGCGAGCCCGCCCAGGACGAGGTAAAGCAAGCCCGTCCCGGCCCACAGCCCGAGGCTCGCCACGAAGGGGCCGACGCCCCATGCCAGAGATGCGCCGATCGTGGCGCAAGCGAGAAGAGCCCCCGGGCGCGGTTTCCAGGTTCCCAGCGCCAGGAGCACGACAGCCACGCCCACCGCGATCCATCGCCCGTCTCTTCGCCCTCCGGTCACCGTGAGGACCGCCAGTCCCATGGCCAGAGCCAGCAGGATCAGCGTCCCGAAGCGGGGAAGTCCTCGGACGAGGAGGACCGAGCCAAGGGCAATCACGGGAAGCACGGCGGCCGTCATCCAGATCTCGGCACCCTGGGCCACGAGGACCCCGGTGGCTCCCAGAAGTGCGAAGAGAGTCAGGACGACCATGAGCGTGGCGTGACGGAAGCGCGGGGCGAGGATGCCGATCAGTGCGCCGGCGACTGCCAGGGCCAGACGGGGGAGACTGTCCACTCTGCTTCTCCTCGAGGTCGTCCTGCAGGAGAATCATAGCCCGCAGGCCGGGCTGGGGCGGGCGCCCTCCACGGTTTTCCGCGCTCCGGACCTCCCAGGGGCCTGAGGGGCCGTATAATTCGATGGCCAGGGATGCGATGTCGCGCCACGGATGTCCAGAAGCGGGCGAACGGGGGCTGAGATGGGCAAGCCGCTAGAGATCGTTGTGGTCGCGGACGCCCGCAACGACGCGTTGCGTGTGGCCGCCGACTTGGAGCAATGCGGCTTCGAACCCTCGTTCTCCCTGGTCTCCACCTCCGCCGAGCTGGGCGACGCCGTGGGTGAGGGCTGCGATGTGGTGGTGGCGTGGCGGGCCACGCGCTCACTCCTCGCCGAGCAGGTCATCGAGGTCGTGGCCAGGTCCGGCAAGCGCTGCCCCGTGGTGATCTACGCCGACTCCTACACCGAGCAGGAGATCGTCGAGCTCATGCGTGCAGGAGCGACGGATTGTCTCCGGAAGGGAAGCCTGGAGCGGCTCCAGGATTCGCTCGAACGTGAGCTCGGCAGGGAGGCGGAGGACACCGCGGTGCCGTCTCCCAACGAGGCGGATGCGACCGATCGCTACCGCGCCCTGATCGAGGAGATCCCGGCGCTCACGTACGTGGCCTGGGCCGACGAGACCGGGAGCCGCGCGTACGTGAGCCCGCAGCTGCTCTCGATGACCGGCTTCACTCCCGCCGAGTGGCTCGCGGAGCCCGACATGTGGGTGCGTCGACTCCACCCGCAGGATCGAGAACGCGTCCTGCGCCATTTCCGCGAGGCGTGCGAGTCCAAGGCCCGGTTCGCTGCCGAGTACCGCATCCTGGACCGGGAGGGGCGAGTCCTGTGGTGGCGCGACGAGGGGAGGCCCCTTCCGGGACCGGACGGGGCGACGCGCTTCGTGCGCGGGTTCGTCCTGGACGTGACCGAGCAGAAGCTCGCCGAGCTGTCACTCAGGAAGATGCGCTTCTACGACCAGCTCACGGGTCTGCCCAACAGGGTCCAGCTCCGGCGCCGGCTGGGGCGGGACCTCGCCGAGTCCGCGCGCACCGGTCGCCCTCTCGCGCTGCTGATCCTGGCCTTGCACCGCTTCCGCGAGATCTCCAACATCCTCGGGCATCACAACGGCGACCTCATCGTGCGAGAGTTGGCCGGGCGCCTGGGGGAGGCCCTGGGCGGGGCCAGCGACCGGATCGCGCGGCTTCGAGGCGACGAGTTCGGGGTGCTCCTGGAGAACGCCGACGCCAGCCTGGCGGTGCAGGTGGCGGACTCCACGCTCAACGCCCTCGAGAAACCCTTCATGGTGCAGGGCCTCCCGATCGAGGTGTCCGCCAGCGTCGGGATGGCCATCGCCCCCGAGCACGGGTCGGAGGCGGAGATGCTGTTGCGCCGCGCCGACCTGGCCGTTCAGGCGGCCCGTCGGATGGGTGGAGGTGCCTCGATCGTCTATTCCAAGGAGCACGAGCCCCACGACCCGTCGCGCCTGGCGCTCCTGGGAGAGCTTCGCCAGGCTCTCGACGCGAGGCAGCTCACCCTCCACTACCAGCCGAAGATGGACCTCAAGACCAAGACGGTCATCGGGGCCGAGGCGCTGCTGCGCTGGCCCCATCCCAAGCGGGGAATGGTGGCCCCGGGAGACTTCATCCCTCTCGCCGAGGAGACGGGGCGAGGCCTCATGCGGCCGCTGACGCGGTGGGTCCTCGACCAGGCCCTGGGCGAGGCGAAGGGCTTCAACTGCGGCGGCCGCCCGCTCCCGGTGGCGGTCAACGTCTCTGCCTGCAACCTCCAGGACGACCGGCTGGTGGGCGAGGTGGCCGAGGCACTCAGGAAGCACGACATGCCCGCCGAGCGCCTTCAGCTCGAGGTGACGGAGAGCGCGGTCATGGCCGACCCGGGCCGGGCCGCCGAGGTGCTCGGTAGCCTGTCCCGGAGTGGCGTGCGCATCTCGATCGACGATTTCGGCACCGGGTACTCTTCGCTCAATCTCCTCCGGCAGCTTCCCGTGGGCGAGCTGAAGATCGACGGGTCGTTCGTGCAGGGGATGGTGGGCGACGGGGGTGAAGAAGACACCGCCATCGTCCGCTCCACGAGCGACATGGCCCACAACCTCGGCCTGTCGGTGGTGGCCGAGGGCGTGGAGGATCAGTGGACCCTCGACATCCTCACCAACTTCGGGTGCGATCAGGCGCAGGGCTACTTCATCGCACGGCCCATGCCGGCCAGCGATCTCGTCACCTGGCTGAGCAACAAGGACGCGGGGATGGCCCCGAACTAGGCCCGCTCCCCCTCGCTCCGAGCCTTCCCGGGGGCCGCCCACGCCACGATGCCCTGCTCCAGCCACAGGTGCCCTCCCCCGAGCACGTCGACTCCCAGGCGGTAGCGGGCCACGTCGTCGTTTCGCCAGAGGTCGCGGAAGATGTCCTTGATCTTGCGTCGTGCTCTGCGGCAGAAAACGTCCGCAACGCGTGCCGCCTCGCGAGCGTCCGGAGCCCGTGTGTCGGCGAGCGTCTGGGCGCGGGTCACCGACGCCGTCATGGCGAACAGCTCGTTGGCGATGTCGACGAGACGGAAGAGGAAGGCCTGCTTGTTCTGCAGGCCGGCCTGGTAGACGAGCATGCCGTGGAAGCTCGCCCGAGCAAGCCTTCGAGAGGAGCGCTCCACGAAGCGCAGGTGAGTCGCCAGGGGCCCGAAGCCGGCGTATCGGGGCCAGAGGCTCCAGCCGATCCAGCGCGTGGGGTACCACCAGGCATAGAAGGCCAACATCCCCGGCAGTGTCGCCAGCTTCGCCGAGAGCGGCTTCTCCGGATCGATCAGGGCGCCCGCCACCTCCAGGTGCTTGTCCACCATCTCCCGTGCCATGAAGAGGTGCATGATCTCGGTCGACCCTTCGAAGATCCTGTTGATGCGGAAGTCGCGCATCATACGCTCGACTCCGATGGGCTCCTCCCCCCGCTCGGCCAGCGAATGCTCGGTCTCGTAGCCTCGGCCCCCGCGAATCTGCATGGTCTCGTCGACGATCATCCAGCCCCGGTCCGTGTTCCACTCCTTGGCGGCCGCGGCCTCGAGTCGAATGTCGTAGCCACCCCGGTCGGACATCTCGGTGGCGAGGGACGCCACCGACTCCATCGCGTAGGTGCTCGTGGCGATGTCGGAGATCTTGTGGGCAATGGCCTCGTGCCGGCCGATGGGCTTGCCCCACTGAACCCGCTCTCCCGACCAGCGCCTGACGATTCCCAGTGCGGCTCGAGCGGCCCCAACGGAGATGCTCGGTATGGAGAGGCGGCCGTCGTTGAGCGTGGTGAGGGCGATCTTCAGCCCCTTGCCTTCCCGCCCGATGAGGTTCCCGGCGGGGACGCGGACCTGGTCGAACTGGAGCACGACGTTCGAGATGGCATTCAGGCCCATGAACCGGCAGCGCTGCTCCACAGTGACCCCGGGCCAGTCGGTTTCCACGACGAAGGCGCTGATCCTCTTCGAGCTCGAGTCCACCGCCATCACCACGAGAAGCCGGGCGAGCCCGCCGTTCGTCGTCCACAGCTTCGTACCGTTGATGATGTACGCGCTTCCGTCGGGGGTCTTCTCCGCGGTCGTGGCGACCCGGGCCGGGTCCGAGCCCACGTCCGGTTCGGTGAGGGCGAAGGCCGAGATCTCCCCGGCCGCGCAACGGGGGAGGTAGGCCGCCTTGAGCTCCTCGGTGCCGAAGAGCTTGAGCGGTTGGGGGACGCCGATCGACTGGTGCGCGGAGAGCAGAGCCGCCACGTTGCCGCAGTGGCTGCCGACGAGCGCCATGATCCGGTTGTACTCGACGTTCGTGAAGCCGAGGCCGCCGTACTTGGTGGGGATCTTCATGCCGAAAGCGCCGAGGCGCCGGAGCCCGTCGAGAACCGACTCGGGGTAGTCTCCGGCGCGGTCGATCTCCCCGGCGTCGACCTCGTTGCGGAGAAAGGCCTCGAACGCCCGGTAGAACTTCGCGAACTCGGGGCGGTCCTCGCCGGCCAGCGGAAAAGGGTAGACCAGGTCCAGACGGAAGGTCCCGAGGAACAGCTGCCGAAGGAAGCTCGGCTTTTTCCAGCGTGTCTGACGGGAGGCCTCTGCAACCTTCATGGACTCCTGTTCGGTGGTTCCTCGGATCTTCGAGTCGGGCATGGACACGGCTCCTTCCTGAACGATTCTACGTTGGGCCCCGGTCGGGTATGCTCGAAAAAGGGGAGAGGGGGCGGATTTGCCTGTTCGTCGGGTCGGTCGCGTGGTTCCAGGACAGGACACCTCGGACGGTGCGGGGGTCCGCCTGCGCCGGAGCCTGGGCGGATCGCAGCTCAATCAGCTGGATCCCTTTCTGCTCCTGGACGAGTTCAAGTCGGACGACAGCAACGACTACCCCGCCGGGTTTCCGGACCATCCTCACCGCGGCTTCGAGACCGTGACCTACATGCT
>CAXMOH010000185.1:0-3141 GCA_964194855.1 uncultured Hyphomicrobium sp. | reverse complement strand
CCGCGGGTAGAGGTGCTCGTCTTCCCTGACTACGACCAGCCGGTGTGGGTGGCCGCCGGTGGGTACCAGGACCGGCCCTGGCCGGCCCTCGTCCGCTTCTGGGCCGACCTGAACACTCACCTGAGCGAGGTGATCCGGCGCATCCCGCCGGACCAGCTCGACACCCCCTGCCGGCTCGGTGAAAGCGAGCCCTTGACCCTCGAGTTCCTGGTGCGGGACTACGTGCGCCACATGCGGCACCATTTGCAGCAGATCCTCAATCCCGAGGGCTCGCGAGGCAAGACTCACCCGCCGTTCGCCTGAATCAGTCGATGCAGGAGTCACCGGCCTTCGTGTTGCCGTTCGTGCTTCTGGTGTCCGCGGGAGTCCTCGTCCTCATCTCCCGCTACAGCGGCTGGAACCTTCTCTCCGAGCACTACCCCGGCGACCGGGCTTTTCCCCCGCCCTCAAAGTGGCTCGGCTACGGCGTCTTCCGGGGCTGGGTGGGCTACAACGGAGGCATCGTGGTAGCCTCCGACTCCCAGGGGCTCTACCTCAGAGCCATGCCGATCATCCTGTCCTTCTGCCACCGCCGCATCTTCATTCCGTGGTCGGACGTCGTCGGGATCGAAAAGAGGACCCATTGGGCACGGCAGGTCTTTGCCATTCGCACGCGCCGCGCAGCGGAGGTCGACTTCGCGCTCCGCCCGTCGACCTTTGCCGTTGTACGAGACGACGCGCTGAGCGCAGGCGTGTCGGGTGACTATTGAGAGGCGCACCGAGAGAGCCGCGGGAGGCGAGCATGCCAGCGAAGACACACATCGCCCTGTCGATCGTCCTGGCCCTTGTCGCGGCGAACGCATCTTCCTCTCCGCATGCAGACGGCGAAGAGGACGCGATCTTTCGGGCGGTGTTTCGCCAGGTCGCCGATCGGATGGTCGACGACAGCCTGCTCGCCGAGGGCGGAGTCGCCTGCTTCAGCATCGATCCGGGCGGTGCTCGCCAGAGCGTGTCGAAGGAGTTCCTCGAGGGCTTCGGGAGCCGGCCCGTTCGCCGCGGAGCCGAATGCGAGAGGCGGCCCGACGGAGCGGTCGAGCTCGCCACGGATCGCCCCGCGATTCTCATCACCGCAGGACCGATCGACTGGGTGGCCGAGGATGATGCCTGGGTGAGCGTGGAGTACTTCAGGACGGCCCTGGAATCCGCACTCCGTGTCTATCGGGTCGTGCGGGACGAGTCGGGCTGGGTTTGCCTCGGGCAGATCATCCAGATGGCACCTGCCTGAGATTGCCGCTCCCCGCCAGGGCCATGGGGCGACGGGGTCGCAGGGTTGTAGAAACAGAGGGGGCATTGTGGGAGGGCGATCGGGTCGCGCGAGGAGCGAGGGCCGTGCCCGCGCCGATCTGCGTCTCCACGCGCTGGGCTTTCCCGGGGCCTGGGAGGACTTTCCGTGGGGAGAGTCGGTCATCAAGGTGGGGAAGAAGGTGTTCGTTTTCCTTGGGCGCTCCGGCGATGCCTTGAGCGTCAGCGTCAAGCTGCCCTCGTCCAATCTCCTGGCCCTGGATCTTCCGTTTGCGTCTCCCACCGGCTACGGGCTGGCGCGAGGCGGCTGGGTCACCGCCCGATTCGGGAAGGGTGAGCCGCCACCCGTGGATCTTCTGACCCGATGGATCGAGGAGAGCTATCGCGCGGTGGCGCTCCGGCGGCTGGTCAAGGAGCTGGACGCCAGGGGGGAGGCCGCCGGTTGAGGGGCCCGCTCGCGGTCATGGCCGCGTGTGGTGTCCTGGCCGCGGCTTGCGCCGGGTCCGACGAACCCCGGATCCTGGAGCGCGCCCCGGAGTCGCCGGATGCGGCTCTGCACTACCTCTTCTACCTTCACGGGCGGATCATCGAGGTCGAAGGGCCCGACGCCGTGAGCCCCGTCTTCGGCCGGTACGAGTACCACCGCATCCTGGAGGCCTTTGCCGAACGGGGCTTCGTGGTCGTGGCCGAGGTGCGGGAGGACGGCGCCGGCGCGGTCTTCGTGGCGGAGACCGCCGAGCAGGTGCGCGGTCTGCTCGAGGCCGGGGTGCCCGCCGACCACATCACGGTCATGGGCTTCTCGAAGGGGGGCTTCCTCGCCCTCGGTGTGTCCGCACGCGTCGCCCACGAGGGTGTCGGCTACGCCATCCTCGCCGGCTGCAGCCGGGACGCCGAATGGGCCGAGCGGATGGGTCCGCAGCTCCGCGGCCGGTTCCTCTCGCTCTTCGACAGTGCCGATCGGCTTTCCCCGTCCTGCAAGTCACTGTTTGCCCACGCCGAACACGTCCGTGAAAAGACCGAGCACGTCTTCGACAGCGGCCTGGACCACGGCCACTTCTACTCTCCACGCGAGGACTGGGTGGATCGCGTGACCGCCTGGGCGCGAGAAGGAGACGCGCCCGAGTCGCCCTGACGCGGCCCGCCACGGGGATGCTAAGGTCAGGGCGAGATGAGCATCCGAAGAGGCGACCAGCGTATGAGAGGCTTGACCGTGGCCGTCTGCCTGTTGCTTGCAACACCAGCGGCGGCCGAGGTGGAGCCGGCTTTCAGCGTGGAGGTGGGGAGTCCTCTCAAGCTCTCCGGAAACCTCGGTATCCGAATCGGCACCGTCAAGAAGGACGGATCCGACTACGGGCGGGGCTTCCTGCTCCAGGCTCAGCCGGGTCTCGGGGGTATCGCATTCAACGTGGGCTGGGCGCCGGTGGCGCTGCCGTCCTGGGGCACCCAGGCCGTGGGGCTCGCGATCAAGGCCCGTGTCCTTCACACCTGGGGAGACCCCTGGGGAGGGCTCGAGCCGGACCAGACATACGCCGGCGGCGAGATCGCGCTGGCCTGGATCGTCAAGGTGTCGGTGGGGGTCGTGACCCGCGTGAGCTCGGGTGGCGGCAAGAAGACGATCTTCACCTGGAGCGTCGGCGTGGGTCTCTAGGACCACGCGTGCGGGTCATCCCTGGACCCTTGCGCGTGGAGAGGGTTCGGTAGGTTTCCTCCCCCTCCGTGGGGAGGGACAGGGTGGGGGGTCGTTGAAAGAAGGAGCAAGGCATGGCACATGGAATGGAAGCGGGGCGGTACGGGGTGACCTTCGGGACCGCACTGGCGGTGGCCATCTCCTGGCACGCGCATCAGTCGATCCTGTGGGCC
>CAXMOH010000184.1:0-5965 GCA_964194855.1 uncultured Hyphomicrobium sp. | reverse complement strand
CCGCCGCCGAGATGTGAGCGATGTGGACGCGGCTTTCGGTCAGCTCGGCCAGCAGGACGTCGCGTTCGACCATGATGGCTTCGCCCACCGCCGGCTCGCCGCGCAGGCCGAGGTGTGTGGAAACCGGGCCTTCGTTCATGCAGGTCCCCAGGGAGAGCTCGGGATCCTCGCAGTGGTCGATGACGACGAAGTCGAAGGCTTTGGCATACTCCAGCGCACGGCGCATGACCTGGGTGTCGGCCACGGGGTGACCGTCGTCCGAGACGGCCACGCAGCCGGCCTCTCGCAGGTCTCCGAACTCGGAGAGCTCCTCGCCTGCCGAACCCCGCGTGATGGCGCCGATCGGGAAGACCCGCACGATTCCTTCGACCCGGGCCTTCTCGATCATCAGGCGCGTGACGCCTTCGCTGTCGTTCACGGGCTCGGTGTTGGGCATGGCGCACACGGCGGTGAACCCTCCGGCGGCCGCCGCCCGTGTTCCGCTGGCGATGGTCTCCTTGTGCTCCTGCCCCGGCTCGCGCAGGTGGGTGTGGATGTCGATGAAACCCGGGCACACCACCAGCCCCTTCGCGTCCACGACCTTCGTCCCCCGCGCCGAGAGACGGGGCCCGACCTCGGCGATCGTGTCGTCCGAGATCAGGACGTCGAGCGTTGCATCGATCCCCTGGGAGGGATCGATGACCCGTCCGCCCCTGATCAGCAGCCGGCTCATGACGCCGCCTCCGGGCTGCCGCCGAGGAGCAGGTAGAGCACCGCCATGCGGATGGCCACGCCGTTCGTCACCTGGTCGAGGATCACCGAGTACGGGCCGTCCGCCACCTCGCTGGCAATCTCCACGCCCCTGTTGAGCGGTCCGGGGTGCATGATCAGGACGTCTTTCTTCGCGCGGCGGGCGCGCTCCTCGGTGAGTCCGAAGCGGCGGAAGTACTCGCGCTTCGTGGGGAAGAAGGTCCCGCTCATGCGCTCGAGCTGGATGCGAAGCATCATGATGGCGTCCGCCCCCTCGATCGCCTCCTCGAGGCTGTACGTCACCGGCGCGATCCCCTCGATGCCGGGGGGCATGACGGTGGGCGGCCCGCAGAGCACCACCTGGGCCCCCATCTTGGAGAGCAGCCACAGGTTGGAACGGGCGACGCGGCTGTGCAGGATGTCGCCGACGATCGCCACCTTCAGGCCCTCGAGCTTGCCCTTGTGCTGGCGCAGGGTGAGGGCGTCGAGCAGCGCCTGGGTCGGGTGCTCGTGGGCGCCGTCGCCGGCGTTGACCACGGCAAAGCGACAGTGTCGAGCCAGGAGGTGGGGTGCTCCGGCGGACGCGTGGCGGATGACCACGAGATCGGGGCTCATGGCCTCGAGGTTCCTGCCGGTGTCGAGAAGCGTCTCCCCCTTCGAGACGCTCGACGTCGAGGCGGCGATGGACAGGCTGTCCGCGGACAGGACCCGCTCGGCAATCTCGAAGGACGAGCGGGTGCGGGTCGAGCTCTCGTAGAAGAGGTTGATGACGGTGCGGCCCCGCAGTGCCGGGACCTTCTTGATGGGCCGGTTCAGGATCTCCTTCAGCCCGTCGGCGGTGTCGAGAATCGTCTTGATGTCATCCGCGTCCAGCGGCTCGATGCCCAGCAGGTTTCGATGGGGAAAGCTCAACGCCGCCTCCGGACGGTCGAGCGCGCGGTCGGGCGGGTCTTCACGGGCTTCCTCGACTTCGGCCGCACCTTCGCCGCCTTCCTCGTGGAGGCCCGGGGCTTGCCCGTCTTCGACGAGGGCCGGCGCTTCGGGGCGGTCCTTGCGGGCGCCGTCCGTGGGGTGCGGCGGCGCTTCTTCTTGAGGACGACTTCGTCTCGGCCGTCTTCCTCGACGACGAGCACCTTCACGGCCTCGTCGTGGGCGGTCGAGAGCGTTCGGCCGACGTAGTCGGCACGGATCGGCAGCTCGCGGTGCCCCCGGTCCACGAGGACCGCGAGCTCGATCCGAGCCGGTCGACCGAAGTCGATGAGCTGATCGAGGGCGGCCCGCACGGTGCGACCGGTGAAGAGGACGTCGTCGACGACCACGACGGTGCGTCCGTCGATGGAGAAGAGGATGTCCGTGCCCCCGGTTATGGGCTGGGGAGCCAGTGTGGTGAAGTCGTCACGGTACAGGGTGATGTCGAGAGCACCCACCGCCAGCTCCGTGCCGGCACTCTCGCCGATCAGCTGCGCCAGGCGCCGCGCCAGGGGAACGCCACGTGTGCGCACGCCCACGAGGGCGAGGTGGCCGACCCGGGGGTGGCGTTCCAGGATCTCGTGTGCGATGCGGGAGAGAGTGCGGCCCATCCGGGCCGCGTCCATGAGTACCAGGCTCGCCAAAGCTCCGGATCGTACCGCGAAGACTGGGGGCGGACAAGCCGCGTGTGCGTCCTTGGTGTTCTGGCTTGCTGGCTGTCTGGCGCGCTCGGGCTCGCGCTTGCGGGGGGGGCCGTTGTCCGGGCAGGGCCCAGGGATCAGTAGGCGTGTTTGGCGCGCCTATAATGGCGGGGCTCGGGCGGGGGTCAGGGATCCGGGCATCGACCATCGGGAACAGTGAAGCGAATCGGCCTCAACGTGCAGATCCTGCTCGGCCTCCTTGCTGGGGGAGCCTTTGGCTTCTTTTGGGGAGACTCGGTGGGGTCCGTGGCGTGGCTCGGAGATGTGTTTCTCCGGGCCCTTCGCATGCTGATCGTGCCGCTGGTGGTGACCTCCATTGCGTCCGGGGTCGCCAGCATCGGGGGCGGGCGCGACCTGGGGCGGATCGGGCTCAAGACCATCGTCTACTACGGGGCGACCAGCCTCTTGGCGGCGTGCCTGGGGCTCCTGCTCGTCAACACCTTGCGGCCTGGCGTCGGGGCCGAGCTCGGGTTCAGCGAGGACGTTGCGGGGATCGAGCTGGCGTCGGGGTCGTTCGGGAGCACGCTGGTGGAGGCGGTGCCGAGCAACCTGTTCGAGGCCCTGGCCTCGAACAACATGCTCCAGGTCATCTTTCTCGCGTTCCTCTTCGGATACTCGATGACCCGGCTCACCAGCGAGAACGGGCGGCTCATCGTCAAGGCGACGAGGGGGGCCTTCGAGCTGATGATGCAGGTGACGCTGCTGGTGATGCGCTTCGCGCCGCTGGGCATCTTCGGCCTCATGGCGTCGGTGGTGGCGCGAGAGGCGTCCGACCTCGCCAGCCTGGGCCAGCTGGTGTCGCGCCTCGGGCTCTTCGTGCTCGTCGTGCTCCTGGGGCTCGGTTTCCACGCCGGGGTGACGCTGCCTGCTCTGCTGAAGCTGCTCGGCGGCATCAACCCACTGAAGCACGCCCGGGCCATGACGACGCCGCTTCTGACCGCGTTCTCCACGGCCTCCTCCTCGGCCACCCTGCCTCTGACCATCGAAGCCGTGGAGAAGAAAGCCGGCGTCTCGAACAGGATCAGCAGCTTCGTCCTGCCCCTGGGCGCGACGATCAACATGGACGCCACGGCGCTGTACGAGTGCGTCGCCGCCCTGTTCATCGCCCAGGCGTACGGGATCGAGCTCAGCCTGGCGCAGCAGATGATCGTGATCGCCACGGCGCTTCTGGTGTCGGTGGGTGCTGCGGGAATTCCGATGGCGGGGCTCGTCATGATGTCCATGATTCTCTCGGCGGTCGGGCTGCCGCTGGAGGGCATTGGCCTGGTGCTCGGAGTCGAGACGTTCCTCGGCATGTGTCGTGCCGCGGTCAACATCTGGGGTGACAGCTGCGGCGCGGTCCTCATCGCCCGCTCGGAAGGCGAGCGGCTGCGCTACACCGACGAAGGCGCCTGAGGATCGCCGGGGAGTTGTGTATCGTGTCCCCTCAACCTGAAGGGATCGAGGCCGCCCGTGCCGTGGGACACTGGCGGCCGGGAGGACAGCGACGATGACGAAGCTCAGCCGGAGCCTGGGTTTGCTGCTGATCGCCTCGGCGGTGGGACTGTCCGTGACGACCGGTCGCGGACTCGCGGAAGAGGACGAGGCCCGAGAGCTCGGCGAGCGCGTGCTTCAGCTCTACCAGGACTACGAGCCCCGCTCCATGCTGCAAACGCCGGAGCATCCGATCTCGCGGGCGAGGTTTCCCGTCGCCGACGTGCACTGCCACTGGAACACCGGAGTCGCTCCCGAGGCCCTCGTCGCGGACATGGACCGGCTGGGGATCGCCTACGCGGTCAACCTGAGCGGGGGCTGGGGCGATCAGCTCGCCTCCTGGTGGAGGTCTCCGAGACCGGCTGACGGCCCCTGGCCGTTTCCCACCCCGCGGCTGTGTCGACCGAGGTGGTATGAGATGGCCAGAACGAGCAATACTTCGAGCCACTCGTTTCGTACCATCGGCAGTGAGCACGAGTGGCTCGGGGGGCGGGCGTGGCGCTAACGAATCGGGACCCGGGAGGAGAGACCTCCAAGCGCAAGAAAGCGGAGGCTGCGCTGGAGAAACGCCGCGTGTTCCAGGAGGCGGTCCTGGACTGTATCGCGGATGGCATCGTGGCGTGCGATCGGGAGGGTACGCTGACGTATTTCAACCGGGCCACGCTCGAGCTCCACGGCTTGCCCCTGGAGCCGATCGCGCCGGAGGAGTGGGCGAGCCACTACGACCTGTACGAGCCGGACGGCAAGACGCCGCTGACACGTGAGCGTGTCCCGCTGTTCCGGGCGTTGAAGGGCGAGGACGTGTCCGCCCAGGAGATGGTCATCGCGGCGAAAGGGCGTCCGGCCCGCACGCTGCTCGCAACCGGCCGCAAGCTGGCCGATTCCAACGGGAACCCGCTCGGGGCGGTGGTGTCGATGCACGACATCACCGAGCGCAAGCAGGCCGAAGACGCACTGCGGAAGAGCGAAGACGCAACGAGACAATCCGAGGAACGTTGCCGCGCTCTATCCGAAGCTGCTTTCGAGGCGATCTTCTTCTCTGAGAAGGGCGTTTGCCTGGAGCAAAACGCCACAGCAGAGAAGATGTTTGGTTACACGTTGGCAGAGGCTGTTGGCAGACACGGTACGGAGTGGATTGCAGCTGAAGACCGCGAGACGGTGATGAACAACATGCGGTCTGGTCACGAAGGACGATACGAAGTCACCGCTTTGCGAAAAGATGGATCGACGTTTCCGGCCGAGATACATGCGAGGATGATGCGGTATCAGGGAAGAGCGGTACGCGTCACCGCATTGACCGACATCACCGAGCGCAAGGAGATGGAGACCGCGCTGATAGACAGTGAGGAGAGGTTCAGAGCACTCGTCACCAATACCGAAGAGATCGTCTATGTGATCTCCCGAGACGGGACATTCCTTCTCTCGGAAGGGAAAGGTCTCTCCAGACTGGGCCTGAAACCGGGTGAGGTTGTCGGACAGTCGGTCTTTGACTTGTATCGCGAAAATCCAGACATGCTGGACGCGCACAGAAGGGCTCTCGATGGTGACAGCGTCATCGCGGAGGTCGATGTTGATGGGAATTGTTTCAAGAGTTGGTACGCACCGTATAGGAATCAGAAGAATGAAGTCATCGGATTATTGGGTTATTCGATAAACATCACCGAACAGAAAGAGGCGCAGGAGAGAGAGCGGAGATATCAGGAGAGGCTGAAGGCGCTGGCCTTCGAGTTGACCCTCTCCGAGGAAAGAGAGCGGCGGCGCCTCGCCATGGATCTGCACGACCACGCGGGACAGTCGCTGGCGCTTGCGCGAATCCGGCTTGCCGCCGCGAAGAAGGCCGCCGGAGACGCCGGTCTGTCGGCCACGCTGGACGAGGTGTCCCAGGCGCTGCTGGAGGCTGTTCACGAGACACAGAACGTCGTGTACGAACTGGGTTCTCCTTCCATGCACGCGCTCGGCCTGGACGCGGCCATTTCCGAGTGGATGGAGAGCCGGATCGCCTCCCGGCACGGCCTGAAGACTGAGTTCACCGCCGACAAGCTGGACGCTCGGCTGGGCGATGACATCCAGGCCATCCTGTTTCGCAACGTGAG
>CAXMOH010000183.1:0-3495 GCA_964194855.1 uncultured Hyphomicrobium sp. | reverse complement strand
CCAGACCGAGGAGCTGCGCGAGCTGAAAGACTACAACGAAAACGTCCTGGAAAGCCTCGACTCGGGGATCGTCGTTCTCGGTCTCGACGGGGAGATCACGAGCTGGAATCGGGCCATGGAGTCCCTCTACGGCCGCAAGCGCCAGGACGTTCGTGGCCGACCCCTCGCCGAGGTCCTCCCCGACAAGTTCATGGAGGCGCTCCGGGGCACACTGGACCTCGGAGACCAGGGCGAGATCGCCCACGTCTACAAGCTGCACCTGCCGTCCTCCGACGGCCGCAGCCTCATGGTGAACGTCTCGGTGGCGCCCTTTCAGTCCGGGGCCGCCGAGCAGAGCGGGACGATCCTCATCCTCGACGACGTCACCGCGCGGGCTCGGCTGGAGGAGCAGCTCCAGCACAGCGAGAAGATGGCGTCGGTGGGTCTGCTGGCCGCGGGTGTCGCTCACGAGGTGAACACCCCGCTGGCCGGTATCTCGTCCTACACCCAGCTCCTCCGCGGACAGATGGAGGAGTCGGACTCTCGAGGAGAGCTTCTCGACAAGATCGAGAAGCAGAGCTTCCGCGCCGCCAAGATCGTCAACAGCCTCCTCAACTTCTCCCGCTCGTCCGGCACCGAGTTCGAGCAGGTCGACGTCAACAAGGCTCTTCTCGACGTGCTCTCCCTCGTCGAGCACCAGCTGTCCGGGTCGCGGATCCGCGTGCGCCGCGAGCTCGCCGAGGACCTGCCCTCCATCCGGGGCAACGAGAACCGGATCCAGCAGGTGTTCTTCAACCTGATCCTGAACGCCCGCGATGCCATGCCCCGCGGCGGATGGCTGACCCTCGTCACCTCCGCGGACACCGACACCGTCGTGGTCGAGGTGAAGGACACCGGGCACGGCATCCGCCGCGACCACCTCCGCCGCATCTACGACCCCTTCTTCACCACCAAGGGCATCGGGCGCGGCACCGGCCTCGGGCTGAGCGTCTCCTACGGCATCATCCAGGAACACGGAGGCGCCATCTTCGTGGACAGCACGCCGGGCCAGGGCACCAGGTTCCAGGTGGCACTACCCGCCCTCGTTGCTTCCGAGGCCGCACAGCAGGGCTGAGATGAGCCATGAGTCGATCCTCGTCGTCGACGACGAGGAGGTGATGCGCGATGTCCTGGGCAGCCTGTTGACCCAGGCGGGGTACGAGGTCTCGCTCGCCCCGAACGGACCCGACGGCCTCGAGCTGGTCCGCAAGGGCTCCTACTCCGCGGCCATCGTGGACATGATGCTGCCCGAGATGGACGGCATGACCGTCCTCGACGAGCTGAAGAGGATCGACCCCGAGCTGGTGGTCCTGATGATCACCGCCTACGCGTCGGTCGAGACGGCGATCGCCGCGATGCGGAAGGGCGCCTTCGACTACGTGGCGAAGCCCTTCAAGCACGAGGAGCTGCTCCACACCCTGGCCAACGGTCTCAACCAGCGCCGGCTTCAGGACGAGAACCGCGAGCTGCGCTCTGCGCTTCGGGACCAGGGACGGTTCATGGAGATCGTGGGCAAGAGCCCGCGCATGCTGCAGGTCTTTCAGCTCGTCGCGCAGGCCGCGCCGTCCCGGTCCACCATTCTCGTCGCGGGCGAGAGCGGCACCGGCAAGGAGCTGGTGGCCAAGGCGATCCACACCAACTCCCTGCGCAAGGACAAGCCCTTCGTTGTGGTGAACTCGGGCAGCCTCCCCCACGACCTCCTCGAGTCGAATCTCTTCGGCCATGTCAAGGGTGCGTTCACCGGCGCCGTCTACGCGAAAAAGGGCCTTTTCGAGCTGGCGGACACGGGGACCCTCTTCTTCGACGAGATCGGCAACGTTCCCCTCGAGACCCAGTCCAAGCTCCTGCGCGTCATGCAGGAGAGAGAGTTCATGCGCCTGGGAGGCGTGGAGACGATCAAGGTGGACGTCCGCGTCGTGGCGGCGACGAACGTGGACCTGCGACGGGCGGTCGAGGAGGGCACCTTCCGGGAGGATCTGTTTTATCGGCTGAACGTCATCGCGGTCCCGCTGCCTCCCTTGCGTCAGCGCAAGGAGGACATCCCCGCCCTCGTGCAGCACTTCACGGAGAAGTACGCCGAGGAGAACGCAAAGGTGGTCGAAGGTGTCACTCCAGACGTGCTCCAGACGCTTTTGGACTACGACTGGCCGGGCAACGTCCGCGAGCTGGAGAACGTGATCGAGCGCGGAGTCGTCCTGACCACGAGCCCGGTCATCGACAAGGACCTCGTGCCCGAGCACGTCCGCTCCACTCCGAGCTTCCAGATGCCTCAGGTCGCCGTACCGCCCGAGGGCATCAACCTGCGCGAGGTGATCGCCCGTTTCGAGCGCCGGCTCATCGAGTCCACGCTGGAGGCCACAGGGGGCGTGCAGAAGGACGCTGCGCGGCTCCTGAGCCTCAAGCCCACGACACTCAACGAGATGATCAAGCGACACAGCATCCTGCTGCCGAGGGACCGGGAGCGCCGAAACGCGGCGCGAGCAGACGCCTCGCCGGCCAAGACGACATCCGCGTGAGGCGGCTGAGGTTGACATCCCCGAGCCGGGCTGATAGCCTCGTTTCCTCTAATTGGCAGTAACCAAGGCACTTAGCGGCTCAGGTCTCCCTTCGACCCATGGCCTTCCAAGGCTCTCTCGCTGAGCTTCACCTTCCCGACATCATTCAGCTCGTAGGTGTGAGCGGGAAGACCGGAGTCTTCCACCTCGTCGACGGCGATCAGGAAGGCCAGATCTACCTGAGAAACGGGCAGATCATCCATGCCGAGCTTGCCGATCTCTGGGGCGAGGAAGCGGTCTACGCGCTGGCGATCTGGCGCCAGGGCGAGTTCCGATTCGACGCCGAGAGTGCCCCGCCTCGGGAGACCATCCAGAGAAGCAACACCAGCCTGCTCATGGAGGCTGCACGACGGCTGGACGAGTGGAGAGTGCTCTCGAAGAAGATCCCTTCGGTGGACCGCGTGCCGGAGTTCGTCATTCTCGAGAACCGCGAGGGCCAGATCAACCTCAACACCATGGAGTGGCTGCTGCTGTCCAAGATCGACGGCCAGCGCAGTCTGCGGGCCATCGCAGGAGCGGCGAAGCTGTCCGTGTTCGACGCAGCGAAACTGCTCTACGGCCTGGTCGCCACCGGGCTCATCCGCCTGAAGGAATCGCCAACGTCTCCCGACCCTGCTGCGCCGATCCCGGCCAGCAAAGAGGAGCCCCCCACGCCACGGGAGCCAGCCACCACTCGAGACAGCGCCACTACGCAGGAGGCCGTGCCACCGCTCACCCAGCTCACCCGGGTGCGGGACGAATGCGTGGCGCTTCTGGGGCCCGCCGGTGAGAGCGTCGTCCAGCGGCATTTCCAGAGGGCCCGCACCGAGATCGAGGGCGGAGCCGGAGTCGAAGCGGTGGAGACGGCCGTCCAGCAGATCGCCCGGGCGGCGGCGGTCCTCAAGGGCAGCGCCGTGGCCGAGGCGGTGCTCCAGATCGTCCG
>CAXMOH010000182.1:0-3824 GCA_964194855.1 uncultured Hyphomicrobium sp. | reverse complement strand
GTGGGGGACGATCGAGGACGCGCTCCGGAAGTTCAAGGGGACCCCGGGGACCGAGGGCCCGAGCGGAAGCATCCTGGCAACGCCCACACGCTCGGACCGCGAGGACGCAACGAGCGAGACCGGCTGGCCGCTGGTCCGGGTCTCGCGCCCGCTCGCCGCCGCGATCGCAGCCGTGCCCGGCGACCTGCTCCACATCAGCGACAGGCGGCGGTGGCTCGGCGGCTTGCGCTCCTCTCACTGCGTGGTCGAGGAGATCGTCGAGGCGGACGAGCTCCGCGTGGAGCGCGGTCCGAAGGTGTTCGACGACGTCGTGGGCCGCAGGCGAGAGCGAGAGCTGGTCCGCGTGGAGCGTCTCTACTGAGCGCGGTTGGCTTCGCCCGTGGGCCGGGGAGCGAGGGCTTGCGGTCGAGGAGGCACGAGCAGACGCTGGTCCTGGCCGCCGCGGGCGCCGTCCTGGTCGCGGCCGCGTTCCTGCCCCTCGCGAACCTCGCGGCGGAGGCTCTCGGTTCGTACTCCGAGGCGGCCGCCCTTCTGGGCTCGTCCCGGCCCTGGGCGCTCCTGGCGCGCTCGCTGCTGCTGGCGTCCGCGGTGACGGTCCTCGCGCTGGTCGTCGGAACGCCCCTGGGCGTGATCGTCGGACGCACCGATGCCGCGGGGGCGCGCGTCGCGGGGGCACTCCACGTCTTCCCGATGTTCCTGCCTCCGTTCCTGCTGGGCCTGGGCTGGTTCCACCTTCTCGGACGCCAGGGCCTCGTGGGATCCGAAGCCTCCGCCCGTGCCCTCTTCAGCGAGGTCGGCGTCGTCTTCGTCCTGTCGCTGGCCTTTGCGCCCGTCGTGACCTCTCTCACCGCCCTGGGAGTGCGGGGTGTCGACCCGAGCCTCGAGGAGGCCGCAAGGACCGTCGCCCGGCCGGTACGGGTCGCGGCGCGCATCCTTCTCCCGGCCGCGTGGCCGGCGATCGCGCTGGCGGCGATCGTCGTGTTCGCGCTCGCCCTCTCCGAGCTGGGCGTGCCCATGTTCCTGCGGGTCGACGTCTTCGCGGCGGCTGTCTTCGCGCGGCTCGGGGGGATCGACTACGCGCCGGGCGAGGCCGTCGCGCTGCTTGTGCCGCTCCTCCCGGTGGCCCTCGGCCTTCTCTGGGTTGAGCGACGCCTGGTGGGGACACGGTCCTTCGCGGTCCTTGGACTGAGAGCCGCCGCCCGAAGCCCCCTGCGGCTGGGTCGATGGCGAGCGGCGGCCACCGGGGCGGTGTGGCTGGCCGCGGCGGTGTCGGTTGCTCCCATCGCCGCCCTCGCCCTCAGCGCCTGGCGGGGCGGTGGCTTCTCGGATCTCGGGGAGTGGTTGGGGAGGTCGCCAGCGACCAGCGTCGTGGTGGGCCTGACGGCGGCCAGCGTGATCGCCCTCCTGGGCCTCGTCATCGGGCACGCGGTGGCCCGGCGGCTCCCGGGCTCCGCCTCCCTCGACGCCCTCGCTGTCCTCGCCTTCGTGACCCCGGCGTCGGTGCTGGGGGTCGGGCTCATCGGCGTCTGGAACCACGCCGCCACCCAGATCGTCTACGGCACCGTCGCCATCCTCGTCGTCGGCTGCGTGGCCCGGTACTCGGTGGTGGGGATCCGAACGGTCGCGGCGGTGGTGGCCCAGAGCCCGGTGCACCTGGAGGAAGCGGCGGCTGCGGCCGGCGCCGGTTTCCTGCGCCGGCTCACGCGGATCGTCCTCCCGGTCAACGCGCGGGGCGTCGGCTTCGCCTGGGTTCTCGCTCTCGTGTTCTGCCTTCGGGATATGGAGACCGCGGTGCTCTTCTATCCGCCTGGGCGGGCGCCGCTCACCGTGCGGATCTTCACCCTCGAGGCCAACGGCCCCGAAGCAGTGGTCGCGGCCCTGTCGGTGGCCCACGTTGCGATCACCGCAGCCGCCCTCGTCCTGGGCGCGGGCCTCCTGCGGGCGGGACGACACCGATGACGACGGCCATCACCCTCGAGAAGGTGGGGCTGATCTACTCCGATCGCCCGATCCTCCAGGACGTGTCCCTGTCTCTGCAGGAGGGCGAAGTGCTGTCCCTCCTGGGCCCGTCCGGCTCCGGCAAGACCAGCGTCCTGCGGATCGTGCTGGGCTTCGTCCCGCCGAGCCGGGGCAGCGTGCGCGTGGCGGGCCGGGTCGCCAGCGCCGACGGCCGCATCCTGACGCCGCCGGAGGAGCGCAACCTGGCGGTGGTGTTCCAGGACCTGGCGCTCTGGCCCCACCTCAGCGTGTCCGGCCAGCTCGCCTTCGTACTGGAGTCGCGCGGGGTCCCCCGCCTCGAGCGAGCCGTCCGTATCGAGGCGATGCTGAATCGCGTCGGCCTGGCGGGCAAGGAACGGAGCTACCCCGGCGAGCTGTCCGGCGGCGAGAAGCAGCGCGTGGCCATCGCACGCGCCCTCGTCCTCGAGCCCCGGGCCGTCCTGCTGGACGAACCGCTGTCGAACGTGGACGTCGACCTGAAACGGGAGCTGCTGAAGTTCTTCCGGGAGCTGCTGCAGGAGCGCCGCACCACGGCCCTCTACGTCACCCACGACCTGCGCGAGGCCGCGGCGCTCGGCGACCGCATCGCCGTCATGGACGGAGGGCGAATCGCGCAGGACGGAACCCTGGACGAGCTCCGGGCCCGCCCGGCCAACGACTTCGTCCGGGCTCTGGTCGAAGACCTCGGATGGACCGGGCAAGGGCGCGCACCCGGCACCCGATGACCCATCGCGAGGGAGTTGCCGTAGCGCGCCATGACACACACCACGGGTGTGAATAACTGCTCTCGGCAGCTCATCACTTGCCGCTACGCGCAGTAACCACTATAATAAGTGATAACTGCTGCGCGTAGGAGCAAGCGATACGCTCAATCGACTTCTTCGAGACCCATCCACTCTTCACGCACGATGAGTTCGTGGACGCCCGCGCTCCGCGCGGAGCAACCACCCGTACCAGCGACAACTTGCTCGCCAGGTCCCTCGCCGCCGGACGCATCGTGCGCGTACGGCGTGGTCTGTACGCGAGCGTGCCCCGTGGTGTCGACCCCGAACAGACCCCGGTCGACCCGTACCTCGTCGCCACGAAGCTGGCGTCTGACGCTGTCGTTGCGTACCACGCCGCGCTCCAGTTCCACGGCAAGTCATATTCGCTCTGGCGTCGTTTCCACTACCTGACGCGCCGCCGGGCACGCCGGTTCTCTTTTCAGGACCTGGAGTTCGTACCCGCACAGGTGCCGGTCGCCGTTCGAGTCCTCTCCGACTTCGGGGGTGGCGTCGTCGAACGGCGGCACGCTGGAGGCGTCGCGCGCGTCACAACGCTCGAGCGAGCGCTCGTGGACGTTCTCGATGCTCCGGAAAAAGCAGGAGGGTGGGAGGAGATCTGGCGCTCTTTGGAGATGGTCGAATTTTTCGATCTCGACGCCGTCGTCGAACACGCAGTGAAACTGGGGTCGGCGTTGACCGCCGCGCGCGTGGGCTTCTTCCTGGAGCAGCATCATGAGGAGTTGATGGTGGAGGACCGATACCTGGAGCGGCTCCGCGAGCTCGCCCCGGCGCAGCCTCGCTACCTCGACGCCCGACGAGAGCCGGGGCAGCTCATGTCGAAGTGGAATCTCGTGGTGCCAGAGCGAGTCCTGAAGCGCACCTGGCAGGAAGGGGCGTGATGCTCACCGAGGCAGAGCTGACGCGCGAAGCAGCCGCGACGGGCTTCCGCACCGAAGTGCTGGAGAAGGCGATCCGGCTGCTCGAGTTGCTCGAGACCCTGCGCAGCCACCATTTCCTCAAGCCACGCATCGCGCTGAAGGGCGGGACAGCGCTCAACCTCTT
>CAXMOH010000181.1:0-3822 GCA_964194855.1 uncultured Hyphomicrobium sp. | reverse complement strand
AGGCTCTCGGGCTCGGTGGACATCGGTTTTGGTTACACGAAAGCCAGCGATCTGACCGAGTTCAACGGCGAGTTCTCGGTCAAATTCACCCGACCGACCTTTTCCGCCGAGCTCAAGGGCAGCTCGTTCCTCCAGCGACAGGAGAACATCGAGGACACCACACGAAACTCCCTTGCGGCCACATATGTCCGCACCTTCGAGCAACGTCACTTCGCCGTGGGGCGCGTCTCCGCGGATCAGAACACTGCGCTCGGCTACGACCTCCGCGCCGGCATCACAGGCGCCTGGGGACGCTACCTGGTTCGCAGCCAGGGCAACGAGATCCTGGGGGCCGCCGGCCTCTACGTCAACCGGGAGGTGCCGGTGGACGGCGAGAGGGTCACGAACCTGGAAGCCTTGATCGCCCTGGACTGGGCCAACTTCTCCTACGATTTCCCGAAGACGGATGTCGAGATCAGCTCGATTGTCACCTTCGGGCTGACCGACTGGGGCCGCTACCGCGTGGACCTGAACGTCCGCCTGGACCGAGAGCTCTTCAGCGACGTCCATTTCGTGATCAAGGGCTTCTACAACTACGATTCCCAGCCCCCGACCGAGGGCGTCTCCAAGGACGATTTCGCGCTCACCCTCGCCCTCGGCTACAAGTTCTAGGGCGGTCCATTCCCCTTGCCGCGCATTCCGTACTAAGCTCGGGTTGGAGCTTCCCCGCGACCCTGGCGCACCCCCGGGAGCGTCCAACCGACCATCGACCATCGACCATCGATCATGATCACGCCCGGCCTCGACGAGACGCGCCGCGCCCTCCTGGGCGACGAGCGCCGCCTCCTCGGCGAGCTTCGGGACTGGCTCGTCCGACTCGAAGCCCCCGAGGAGCAGCGGCAGGCCCTCGCCGACTCCATCGAGCAGCTCGAGGAGCCCTTCCTCCTCGTCGTCGTGGGGGAGTTCAACGCCGGGAAGAGCGCGTTCATCAACGCCCTCCTCGGCCAGGGAGTGCTGGAGGAGGGGATCACTCCGACCACGGCGCGCATAAGCCTCCTTCGCCACGGTGAGGAGGTGGGACGTGAGGTGACGGCGGCCGGGGTCGAGAGCCTCACGGCCCCCAGCGAGATCCTCCGCGACCTCGTGATCGTCGACACCCCGGGCACGAACGCGGTGCTGAGGGAGCACGAGGCCCTGACCCGAGAGTTCGTCCCCCGCGCCGACCTCGTGCTGTTCGTCACGTCCTCCGATCGGCCTTTCGCCGAGAGCGAGCGGGCCTTTCTCGAGGCGATCCGGGCCTGGGGCAAGAAGGTGATCGTCGTCGTGAACAAGGCCGACCTGCTCGAGTCGCCGGACGATGTCTCACGAATCGTGACCTACGTGCGAGACCAGGCGCAGCGGACCCTCGGGTTCGCGCCGGACGTGTTTGCGCTGTCCGCCCGCCGGGCGCTTCAGGCCCGCCTGGACGGCGACGACGCGGCGCTCGACGCCAGCGGCCTCGAGTCGTTCGAGGCGCGAGTCACCGCCACCCTCGACGAGGGCGAGCGGTTCCGCCTGAAGCTCCAGAATCCGCTGGGTGTCGGCCGCCGCGTCCATGGCGAGGTGGCTGCGGTCGTCGGGGGCCGGTTGAGCGTTCTCAAGGAGGATCTCGACACGCTGGAGGCGGTCGAGGCCGACCTCGCCGCTCGTCGCGCCGAGCTGGAGCGGGACTTCCGGCTGCGGCTCTCCGATGTCGAGAAGGTCCTCCTCGACTTCGAGCGGCGCGGGAACGCCTTCTTCGACGAGCGCCTCCGCCTCACGCGCATCCATGAGCTACTGAGCAAGGAGCGCCTCCGCCGGGACTTCGAGGAGACTGTGGTCGGCGAGCTGCCTCGCGAGGTCGAGACCCGCGTGGAGGCCATCGTGGACTGGATGGTGGAGACCGAGCTCCGGCAGTGGCAGGACGTCATGGAGCACCTCGGTGGCCGGCAAGTCGCCCATGCCGACAAGATGGTGGGTCGGGTCGAGGATCGCTTCGGGTACGACCGGCAGCGCCTCCTGGGGGCGGTGCGCACCGAAGCACAGCGCGCCGTTGATGGATACGACGCCCCCGCCGAGGCCAGGCGCCTCGCCCAGACCGTACGCGACTCGGTCGCCCAGACGGCGCTCCTCCAGGTCTCGGCCCTGGGACTCGGCGCCCTGGTGACGACCCTGGCCACCAGCACCGCTGTCGACGTGACCGGGCTGGTGGCCGCCGGAGCCCTTTCGGTGCTCGGGCTCTTCGTCCTGCCTGCCCGCCGTCGCAAGGCGAGGGCCGAGCTCGCGGCGAGGGTGGCCTCCCTCCACGAGAAGCTCCTCTCGTCCCTGGCCGCGAGCTTCGAGAGCGAGCGCGACCGCAGCTTGCAGAAGGTGCGCGAGGCCATCGCTCCCTATTCTCGCTTCGTGCGAACCGAGGGGGATCGACTGCGAGCGGCGGAGTCCGCCCTTGCCGACCTCGACGACGGCCTGGCCGCTCTCGCGGGCCGGGTGGAATCCCTGGAGCAGACGTGAGAACGAGACAGACGAGGAGAAAGACATGAGACAGAGTCACCCTCTGCGCCGATGGGCGGCGGTGGCCGCCGCGACGACACTTTCGCTCCTGGGCGTTTCGGCCTGCACGACGGTCCCCGCAGTGGACGATGCCCGGGCGTTTCTGGAAGACGCCAACGCCCGCCTGCTCGAGGACGGCAATCGATCGGCACGCGCGTCCTGGGTGCAGGCCAACTTCATCACCCGGGACACGGACACCGTGGCGGCCGAGGCCCGAGAGGCCGTCATGGGGACCAGCGTGGAGCTCGCTGCCGAGGCCGCGGTCTACGATGGCCTCGAGCTTCCACCCGACCTCGCCCGTCAGATGAAGCTCCTGAAGCTCTCCCAGACCCTCCCCGGGCCGGCCGACGCCGGCGGCCGGGCCGAGCTCGCCCGCCTCGCCGTTGACCTCGAGGGTGTCTACGGCAAGGGCAAGTACGAGAACCGGCCGCTCAACGACCTCGAGAAGGTCATGGCGGAGAGCCGTGACTACGACGAGCTGCTCGATGCCTGGCAGGGGTGGCGCACCATCGCGCCTCCCATGAAGGCCAGCTACCAGCGCACGGTGGAGCTCGGCAACGCCGGAGCCCGTGAGCTGGGCTTTGACGATCTCGGGGTCCTTTGGCGGTCGAACTACGACATGGCCCCGGACGAGTTCGAGGCCGAGCTCGACCGGTTGTGGGGCCAGGTGAAGCCCCTCTACGAGGCGCTCCACGCCCACGTGCGTGCGGGGCTCCGCGCCCGGTACGGGGCGGACAGGGTGCCGGAGGCCGGGCTCATCCCCGCCCACCTTTTCGGGAACATGTGGGCCCAGGAGTGGGGAAACATCTACCCCCTGGTCGCGCCAGGCGGCGGAAGCCGAGGCTACGACCTCACCGAGCTCCTCCGTCGAAAGGGCGTCGACGAGCTGGAGCTGGTGAGAATCGGCGAGCGCTTCTTCTCGTCTCTGGGCTTCGAGCCGCTCCCCGACATGTTCTGGGAGCGTTCCCTCTTCGTGAAGCCGCGGGATCGGGAGGTGGTTTGTCACGCCAGCGCCTGGAACGTCGACAACGATCAGGACCTGCGGATCAAGATGTGCATCAAGGTCGATGCCGAGGATTTCGTCACCGTGCACCACGAGCTGGGGCACAATTACTACCAGCGGGCCTACCGCGAGCAGCCGTTTCTCTTCCGCGGGAGTGCCAACGACGGCTTCCACGAGGCGCTCGGCGACGCCGTGGCCCTCTCGGTCACCCCGGGCTACCTGGTCGAGATCGGGCTGCTCGACCGCGAGCCCGACACGAGCGCCGAAGTGGC
>CAXMOH010000180.1:0-10325 GCA_964194855.1 uncultured Hyphomicrobium sp. | reverse complement strand
TCACGGCACAAGCGCTGAGGCGTCCCACCGGCTCTTTCCTGACGATCCGCTACCACGAGAAAAGCGCCCCGGGGCTGTCGGCCCCGGGGCAGAGCGATACTCGATCCGTGGCCCCGCGGGAGTCTCTCCCGGGGACGCGGCTCTACTTCTTGAGGCTGATGAGGTACTGGGCGAGAGCGTCCAGGTCCTCGTCGGAGATCTTCTTGACAGAGTAGGCCGGCATCATCCCCTTCTTGCCGGTCGTCTTGAACATCTCCTTCGGGGTGCGGAGCCAGCCCTTCGCGTCTTCCGCGTTGGCGGCGGCGCCGTAGTTGTCCAGAGCGTTCTTCTTTTCGTTGTGGCACGCCTTGCAGGCGGGCTTGGCGGCGTCGTAGGCGGCCTTGCCCTTCTCGATGGTCGCCGCATCCGCGGCGAAGGCGGTGCCCGCGCAGCACACGGCGGCGACGGCGACAGACACTGTGAGTAGACGACGGATCATGAGAGCCTCCTGTGGTCAGAGTCCAAGCATGGTGCGCATTAGGGTTCTATTCTGATGCGGCCGTCCGACGCGGGACAATAGGCCCGTGGGACTACACGTTGGGGCCGCCGCCCCGCTCGCGCCAGAAACGGTTGAGGATGCACTGGATGTCTCTGAGAACATGGAAGTTAGGGTCTCCGGGGCTGATGCCCTGGCCGTCGGCTGACGGCACGATATGAAGAGAAGGGTGGCTTCGGCACAAACCGTTGCAATTCAACCAATTAGGTGACTTTGAGACTGCATGAACTACGCCCCTGAATCATCTGATCCATTTATCCGAGTCAAACCGACCAACTACCCTCTGCCTCGTGAAGGATGTTGTACTAGGCCCGATATCCAGATGAGTGACACTCAGTTTCTGACCCGATCTGAAGTTGCCAAGCTGCTCGGCGTGTCTCCGAACACGGTGACGCGCTGGGCGCGTGAGGGTCGGCTGGCCTGCCTCGTGACCCTGGGTGGGCACCACCGATTCGACCGCGAGGTCGTCGAGCAGATTCGGAAGCAACAATATCGGGCAAAACAGGACCGCGGCGACGATCGAAAGGGGTGATCCCCCGAACGCTCGTTGCCCTGGTCGATGAAGACGCCCCGAGTCCGGGGCGGCGATCAGCGTGAGAGCTGCGTGACGCCAGGCCTTCGTCCCCGGCGTTTTTTCTTGCAGGCCGACGGTTGATCGGATAAAGAGCGGCTCTTCCTGGGCGGCGAGCGATTGTCCTTGACGAGCGAGTGTGCGGGGAGTCAAGCTCGGTCCATCGATCGGAGCAGAACGTGGCCCGAGCAAGACCCAAGGTCGGCGGCGATGGAGGGAAGCGGGGCAAGCGCGTGCTCGTGCGGCTTCCTCCCGTAGAGGAAGCCCCGGCCCAGGACTCCGCCACCGCGGTGGCGGTGGAGGCGTTGCGCAGGGGGATCCTCCCGGCAACGAGACGCCGCCGGGAGCCCATCCCCCACGAAGGCGACACGATCCGGGTCGGCGACCCCGACGACGACGCCCTCGCCAACGAGTACGTGGGCGAGAACACGCCGGGCGGCAGCACCTCCACTCCCGACCAGAGCAACGTGGACGAGATCGGCCGCGTCTACGGCCTGCAGGAAGAGGACACGGGCGCCCTCAGGAGCGGCGCCGAGGTGCTCGCTCGTCGCGATCGCCGTCGCTCCGAGCTGCGTGCCCCCGGGCGTCCCCGCTCCTGAGGAACCTCCCCGGGCCTCACCACCCTGGCGGCAGAGCGAAGCCACCCTCACCCCGGTCACGCTGCGAGAGGCGGTCGTCGTGGGTGTGGGGCGCCGGAAACACGCCGAGGGCGACGAGAGCCTTCCGATACTCGTAGCGCAAGGTCATGCGCTCGGCCGGCTCGTGCTCCGGCCGGAAATCCACCAGGACCACCCTGTCGCGGGCTCGGGCGCCCCAGCCGGTGCCGGGGTACGAGCGGGCGCGACGCTTTCCGCTGGGCCGGCTCTCGGCCTCGACGGCGTCGGCGGCGGCCGCCGGGGGCGGCGGAGGAGCGCTTGCGGCTCCGGCTCGTCCCGCCGCCTCGCCCGGAGCTTCGGCCTTGCTGTCGGCGGGGCGCTCCGCCGAATTTTCCAGGAGCTGATGCCCGGCCCAGCGCCGTTTTTCGCGGTAGACGCTCACTTCGATCCAGCCCATTCTCGAGTTGGCCTTGCCCGCGCGAGCGGCGTAGGAGGCTTTTTCGTCGACGAAGGTGAAGCGGCGGACCTCGTCGAGGGTGGTGCGCCAGCCCTGCACGGTGGCGTGGCGCCAGGGGTCGAGGACGTACATTCGGCCGGACCCCGGGTCGCGGGTTCCGCTGATCACGTTGAGCCCATCCACCGTGAGGACGACCCCGAGGCGCTCGCCGCTGCGGTTGGTGAGCCGGACGAGGTACCGGCAGCCCTTCCGGGCTTCGACGTAGTAGCGCCCCGAGCCGTCCGAGGCGGGGTAGAGCGTGGCGGGCTGGCCAGCCACCTCGACCGACACGCCCACGAGAGCCCCGGGGGCCTCGAAGGAGCCCCCCGAGCGAGCCGACGCGCTTGCGGCGAGCGCAAGTCCTGCCACGAACGACCAGGCGATCCGATTCGTCCCCATCTTGCACCTCGTTCCACGGGGCTGGCTTCCGGCCCGCCCTCTCAACCGGTGGTACAAGCCCGGGCCGGGCCCTATTCCGCCTGCGGGCGCGCCCCGCGGGTGCGGGCGAGGGCACGGGTGCTCAGGCGGGCTGGCGCTTCAGGACCAGGAAGGTGTGGTCGTCGTCGCTCACGTGGTGTCCCAGCGCGGTCTCGGTCGCGGCCTGCAGCGCGGCCAGGATCGCCGCGGCCCCGCCGTCGCCCGCATGGCGAACGACATTGGCCACGCTGTCGGGCGTGAGCTCCGCTGCGGACGCTTCGAAGATGCTGTCCGACAGAAGGACCAGGGTGTCGCCGGGACCAAGCTTCACCCGGCCCTCTCCCCACGACATGCCGGGAAAGGCCCCCAGGAGCGTCCCCCCCTGCTCGAGGCGTTCCGTTCGGCCATCCGCCCGGACCAGCAGGGGAGCGGCGTGCCCCGCGTTGACGTAGTGCAGATCGCCGGAGCTCGGTTCGAGCCGGGCCAGGAACAGCGTCGCGTAGCGGTTCTCGGGCAGCGCCTCCACCAGGTTCTCGTTGATGCCCGAGGCGAGCCGCGAGAGCGGCTCCGGCTCCGCCCAGAGGGCCCGCACCGCCGCCCTGAGCGCCGCCATGAGGAGCGCCGCCGCCAGCCCCTTGCCAGCCACGTCGCCCAGGGTGAGGAGCAGCATGCCGCGCACCAGGGCGAAGTCGTAGTAGTCCGCCCCCACCGCGCTGCACAGCCGGCTCGAGCCGCCGATGTCCCAACCCTCCAGGGTGGGCTCTTCCTCCGGAAGCAGGCTGGCCTGAATGCGAGCAGCGCCGCGCAGATCTTCGTCGAGACGCCGCTTGTCGGAGTTCTCCTCGCGCAGCCGCACGCTCTCCAGGCGGCTCGCGGCGAGGTTCGAGATGGCGCTCACGAGGCCGAGGTGCTCGGCCTCGAAGGGGCTCGGCTCGCTTGGCGCTTCGAGGACGACGAGGCCGACGACCCGGTCGGCCCCTTCGCCGGGCCCGGTGAACCACAAGGGCGCGCACATGACCGATCTCACCGTATCGGCCTCACCTGCGACGCGAGGAGCGAGAAGCGCCGATCGTCCGCCGAGGACGCGCTCCGCCACTCCTGGATCGATGGTCATCGGTGTGTCGTCCTGCCCGTGCCGCGAGGCGACGACCGAAGGAACGAGCGGGTCCTTCTCGAGGAGCACGACGGCGCCCCGGGCCGCAGGGACCGCGTCGAGCAGGTGGGCGAGGAGGGCGTCCAGAAGATCGTCCTCGTTCGGGGTGGCGACGATGGCGCCGGCGGCACGGGTGAGGACTCCGAGCAGTCGACCCTGACGGGTGAGGTCGCTGAGGTCGAGCCCGGAGCGCGTGGCGAGCGAGGTGATGTCGTGGACGCGGGCCTCGTGGTCGGAGGAGTGCGCGGGGGTCGGTTCGGGGTCGGCTTCGGAGAACACGAGACGCCACCCGCCCACGGCGACGACGTCGCCGTCGTAGAGTACCCGCTCGTCCTCGATCCGCTCGTCGTTGACCCGGGTGCCGTTCATGCTGCCCAGGTCCCTCACGAGCCAGCCCCGGGCCGTGCAGAAGAGCTCGGCATGGCGCCGGGACAGCAGCACATCGGGAAGGACGAGGTCGCACTCGCGCGAGCGCCCCACCAGCATCTGCTCGCCGCGCAGCGGCAGGACCTCGCCGGATCCTTCGACCGAGTTGATACGCAGGTGGGGCACCGTGGCTCCCTCCGCTCGTTGCTACGCCGGAACAGGAGGAGGCTATCACGGGGATCGCCGGCCGTCGTTCAGGACGGCCGGGACGGCCGGACGCCAGATCACTCGCCCCCCGCCGCAGGCCGTAGAATGGTCTCTCCATGCCACGGCACTGGCTCTCCACCTTCGAATCGGACCTGCCACGCTTGTGCGCCGATCTGAAGGATCTCGTCCTTCTCGAGAGCCCAACCGCGGACGCCGCGCTCGTGTCGCGACTGGGGCTGTGGGTCCACGACCGGTTGCGCGAGCGTGGCGTCCCGGCGGAGCTCCGACACTGCCCGCCAGCCGGAGACGCCGTGCTGGCCTCGGTTGCCTACCGGGACGGTGGGACGCTTCTCCTGGGCCACCTGGACACGGTCTGGCCGGCCGAGACCCTTGCCGCCATGCCCTGGACGCTCCAGGGTGAGCGGGCCTCGGGTCCGGGTGTTTTCGACATGAAGGGGGGGATCGCGGTAGGGATGGCGGTCCTGACGGCCATGGTGCGCGAGACCGATCCGTCTCCGGTGTCGCTGTTGCTCGTGCCCGATGAAGAGACCGGCTCGACCCACTCGCGCGAGCTTCTGGTGAGCGTGGCCCGGCGTCATCGTCAGGTGCTGGTGCTCGAGCCTTCGAAAGGCGGCGCGGCAAAGTTGGAGCGCAAGGGCAGCGGTGTCTTCCTGGTGCGCTTCGCCGGTCGCGCCGCCCACGCGGGGCTCGAGCCCGAGCGAGGCGCTTCGGCGCTGGCGGAGATGGCGCGCTTCACCCTGTGCCTCGAAGGTCTGGCCGACTCGCAGAAGGAGACGACGCTCACCCCGAGCCAGGCCCGGGCCGGGGCGGCCCCAAACGTCGTTCCGGAGTCCGCCGAGCTGACGATCGACGCGAGGGCCTGGACCCGTGAGGAGGCCGCCCGCGTGAGCGCGGCTGTTCGGGCGTACCACCCCACCGACCCCGCCGTGACGGTCGCGGTGGAGGGTGGCTTCGATCGGCCGCCGCTGGAGCGGACGCCCGCAAACGATGCCCTCTACCAGCGCGCCCGCAGCGCCGCGAGCGATCTCAGTTTCGAGCTGGGCAGCGCTCGGGTCGGTGGCGCCTCGGACGGCAACATCACGTCCGGCGAGGGGATTGCCACCCTGGACGGCCTCGGTCCCACGGGTGGAGGCGCGAACGCCCGCGACGAGCACGTCGTCGTCGCGGATCTTCCCCGGCGTGCGGCCCTGCTCGCCAGGCTGTGCAGTCCGGAGTGAGGTGTGACTGGATGGGGATGCGCCAGACTGTGCGCGAGAGGCCCCCGGCGAGGACCCTCTAGCCCGCGTCCGTGGCCGCGTGGGCGAACCCTCTCTTCGAGCCCCTGACGAACGCGATGAGCTCGTCGACGGTCGGGCTCCCGAGTCCGCCCAGACGCCCCAGTGCGGCATCGAGAGGGAGCCCGGCCCGCAGCAGCAGCCGGTAGGCCTCCTTCAGGGTCCGCCGCTCGGCCGCGCGGATCCCCGCCCGCTTGAGCCCGACCGAGTTCAGGCCCCTGGCCCGGGCCGGGCTGCCGTCGGTGATGACGAAGGGCAGACAGTCCTGGACGACCTTGGCGTGGCCGCCGAGCATGGCCAGGCGTCCCACGCGGCAGAACTGGTGCACGCCCACCCCTCCGGACAGGAAGGCGCCCTCGCCGACCTCGACGTGACCGGCCAGGAGCACGTTGTTGACCAGGATCACGTGGTCGCCGATGCGGTTGTCGTGGGCGACGTGAGCGTACGCCAGGAAAAAGCAGTCCGAGCCGACAACCGTCGTCCCACCGGCGATCGTGGAGCGGTTGATCGTGACGCCCTCGCGGAACCGGTTGCGGTCGCCGACGACGAGTCGGCCGTCGCCACCGGTGAAGCCGAGGTCCTGCGGCTCCCCCCCGAGGACCGCGCCCTCGTGCACCACGTTGTCCGTCCCCAGGGTGGTGAAGCGCTTGAGCGTCGCGTGGGCACGGATTTCGCACCGGGCGCCGATCACGACGTCGTCTTCGATGACGGCGTGGGGTCCGATCGTCACGTCGTCGCCCAGGTGTGCACTCGGGTCGACGACCGCGCTGGAGTGGACAGACATGGCGCGGCATCATAAACCGGACTGGCGCCGCCGCGCCCGGGCTCTCGTGTCCCCCTGGCTGCCTTGACCGTGACCTTCGGCGAAGCGTACCGTTTCGGCTCGCATGCCCTCCCACCCAGGATTTCCCAGAGCCCCCGGCGTCCGCGAGCGGACCCCGTGAGTCGCGACACTCGCCGAGTCACCCTCGCGGGCCTCCTCTTTCTGTTGAGCGGCGGCACCGCCCTCGTCTACCAGGTGGCCTGGCAGCGCCTGCTCGCCCTTCACAGCGGGGTCGGACTCTACTCGGTCACGATGATCGTCGCCGCGTTCATGGCCGGCCTCGGCCTGGGGAGCCTGGTGGGCGGACGGTGGAGCGCGCGCCTCGGTCCGGTCACGGCGCTTCTGGCCTTCGCGCTCCTGGAGCTGCTCATCGGGGCTTTCGGGGCGGCCAGCACCTGGGTCTACTACGACTGGCTCTACCCCAGGGCGGTCCACCTGCCCAGCCCTTCCTGGCTGGCGGGGATGGCGCACGTTGCGGCACTCCTGCCGCCCACGCTCCTCATGGGGATGTCGTTGCCATTCCTTGTCCGGGCGGTCGTCACGGACGTCGCGGAGGCCGGTCGGCGGATCGGGTGGCTGTACGGGGTGAACCTCCTCGGGGCCGCGGCCGGCGCACTCGTGGCCCCCTGGTGGCTCCTTCCCCTTGCCGGGATCCGCGGCGCCGTCCTCGTGGCCGCGGGCACGAACCTCCTCGTCGGTCTCGGCGCACTGGCTCTCGCCCGCATCGGCGCCCCGGGCGAGCCAGCCGAGTCGTCCCTCGCCCCGGCTCCGGCGCCGGGCGTGGAAGAGCCCGGGGGGCGTCCTCTCGGGCTCTGGCTCGCCCTCTACGGCTTGTCCGGCTTCGTGGCCCTCTCGCTGGAGATCGTCTGGTTCCGCCTCCTCGACGTCGCGGTCAAATCCACGGCCTTCACCTTCGGAACGCTGCTCGCCGTGTACCTCCTCGGCTCCGGCGTCGGGAGCCTCGCCGCCGCCCCCTTTGTGACGCGGCTCGGTCGACCCCTGCGCGCCTTCCTTCTGGTCCAGTGCGCCCTCGTCGCGCTGTCGGCGCTCTCGGTCATCGCCGTCGTGGCTCTGCCACCGCAATGGCCCCCGCTCGAGTGGTTCCTGCAGTACTGGGCCGGTTACGAGTTCTTTCCGTTCGGTCACGAGGCGGACCCGGCTCACGTGATTCGCCTCTACGTCCTTCTCCCCCTCGCCCTCTTCTTCGTGCCCACGGTGCTCATGGGCTTCTCGTTTCCCATCCTCCAGCGGGCGGTGCACGACGACGCCGCCAGGAGCGGGCTGCGCGTCGGGGCGCTTCAGGCTGCGAACATCGGGGGATGCGTGGCCGGCAGCCTCGTCGTGGGGCTGCTCACCCTCGAGCTTCTCGGGACCTCCGGCACGCTACAACTGCTGCTCGGCTGCGGGGTCGTCTTCGCCCTCGTCGGGCTGCGCTACTACGGGCGCACCTTCGGGCTTGCCGCCGCCGCTCTCGTGCTCCTCGTCACCCTGGTCCCGGGCGCCGACCCGCTCTGGCGTCGGCTGCACGGGCTCGTCGGGGACGTGGGCCTCGTCTTCTTCGAGGAGGACGGGACGGGAGTCGTGGCGCTGACGCCGGATCAGGGCGAGTGGCGGCTGTCGATCAACGGCAAGGGCAACTCGTGGCTTCCGTACGGGCGGGGGCACACGGTCCTCGGGGCTCTGCCGGCCTCCATACACCTGGCGCCCCGTCGCGTGGCGATCGTGGGTCTCGGCTCGGGAGACACGGTCTGGGCGGCGTCGTACAGACCCGAGACCAGGTCGACGACGGTCTTCGAGATCTCCCGCCCGCTGCCGCGCATCCTGTGGCGCCTGGCCGGGTTCGTCGACATGCCCGACATGCGGCGCTTGCTCGAGGACCGGCGCCTGACGATCCGCCTCGAGGACGGGCGCAAGGCCCTCGAGGCCGAGCCGGACGAGTACGACCTGCTGGAGGCCGACGCCACGTGGCCGGAGACCGCGGGCAGCGGCAACCTCTATTCGGTCGAGTTCTTCCAGGCGGCCGCCCGGAGGCTGAGCGCGGGCGGTGTCATGTGCACCTGGGCGCCGACGCGGCGGACGTACCGGACGTTCCGGGCCGTCTTCCCCCACGTCGTGCAGGACAATTCGGGGGCGATCCTGATCGGCAGCCTCGATCCCATCGAGTTCGAGCCGGAGGTGTGGGTGGCCCGAGCAGAGGCGCGGGAGCCCTATCTCGGGGCCGCTCGCGTCGCGGACGTGGTCGAAGCCCTTCGGGGGTTGCGACTCGCAGAGGGACCGACGGAGGGGACGCTCAACAGGGATCTGTTTCCCCGGGACGAGCTGGCGGTCCCCCAGGACTGAGCGCTCCCCGCAAGGGGGGACGCGGCCGGGTGCCTCGGAGCCCGGCCGCGGCCAGACGCGTTCACTCGGCCTTGGCCTGAACCGCTTCCAGGTTGATCGTGATCGTGACGTCCTCACCGAGCAGGAGGCCACCCTGGTCGAGCACCTGGTTGTAGGAGATGCCGTAGTCCTTGCGGTTGAGCGTGGTCGAGATCTCGAACCCGATCCTCTGGTTTCCCCTGCGGTCCTTCATCTCGCCCAGGACCTCCACGGGAAGGACGACCGCCTTCGTGACCCCGCGCATCGTCAGGCTGCCGGTCACCTCGAAGGCGTCGTCACCGAGCGGCTTCACCGAGGTGCTCTCGAAGGTGATCGTCGGGTGGCTTGCGACATCGAAGAAATCGGGCGACTTCAAGTGCCCGTCCCGTCGCTCGTTGGCGGTGTCGATGCTCTCGGTCTCGATCGTGAACGCGACGGACGAGCCCGCCGGGTCGTCCCGGTCGATCTGTACCGCCCCCTCGAAAGCGTTGAACTTGCCGGTGACCTTGCTCATGAGGTGCCGGATCTGGAACATCACGCTGGCGTGGTTGGCGTCGAAGTTGAACGTCTCGGCTTCGACGGCGGGCGCCGCCAGGGCCAGGACAGCCATCAGGCTCACGAACTTCGTCTTCATGCGTCCTCCTCCTTTTTTGTCATCTTTGGTTTCTTCGTGGAACTAACAGGGGCGCCGTATGGGGCTCTCCGGGGCGGGTGTGGCGCTGTGTCGCGCTGCGTTCAGCAGGACGATGAGCTCCCGGGTGTGGCTGGCGCCCAGGGGATCGAGGAACGGGTTCCCGGCGTCGAGCATCGGCCCGTCTACGGTGGCCAGGAGGCGGCTCGCCGCTGGGGTGGCGAAGCACAAGACGCGCCGCCGATCTTCAGGTGAGCGGCGGCGCCGCACCAGCCGCTTCTTCTCGAGCCGCTCGAGCAGCCGGGTGATGCCCGGGGTGGTCTCTATCATTCGAGCCGCGACGTCCAGGGTCGGGAGGCCCTCGGAGCCCGCGCCGCGGAGGATCCGGAGCACGTTGTACTGCTGGACCGTGATCCCGTGGGGCTCGACAACCTCCGACAGACGCCTCCGCAGGGCATCGGCAGTCCGGAGTAGCGTCACGACCGCCTCCCCAGCCGGCGAGGCAAAGGGCCTCGTCTGCCTGATCTCGTCCTTGACCGAGCGCATCCCGCCTCCCACACATCAGAAGATCGCCCCAGATACTTGACTAGTCAAGTAAAAGACCGTGAACATCCTGCGATTACGAGCCCCGGGGCCCGCCCGCCGGGCCCAACGCGTCGACGACACCGTGGCATCATAGGGCCGCAAGCAGAATGAGCGGAGGGACGAGAGCCTCATGGGTAGCGACGGAATCTTCTGGGCGCTGGCCGGCACCGCGGCCGCGGTGGGCGCCCTGCACTCCCTGGCGCCGGACCACTGGGTCCCGTTCATCGCCGTGGGGCGCGCCCGAAGCTGGTCGGCGGCTCGAACCGCCCAGGTGACGCTCCTGTGCGGGTTC
>CAXMOH010000179.1:0-6707 GCA_964194855.1 uncultured Hyphomicrobium sp. | reverse complement strand
GGCGACGGCGGTGATCCCGTACGGCCCGCCCTTCCAGGCCTTCGGCCGGAGGCTTCAGATCCAGATCGCCGACATCGAGGTGGGGCTGCTCTTCATCTTCGCTGTGACGGCCATCGGGGTCTATGGGATCGTGATCGCAGGGTGGGCCGCCAACAACAAGTACTCGCTCCGCGGCGGCCTCAGGTCGGCGGCTCAGATGTTCTCCTACGAGCTCGCGCTGGGGTTCTCCTGGGTGACCCTGATCATGGGCGCCCGCTCGTTCCGCATTAACGACATCGTTGCAGACCAGTCGGGGTGGTTCCTGAACTGGAACGTCTTCCTGCATTTCCCCGCCTTCCTCGTGTACTTCCTCGCCGCCACGGCGGAGGTCGCCCGGCCCCCCTTCGATCTCCCCGAGGCCGAGAGCGAGCTCGTGGCAGGCTTCCACACAGAGTACTCGTCGATGCGCTTCGCGCTCATCCAGATGGCCGAGTACATCAACATGATCACCGTGACCGTGCTCCTCGCGAACCTCTTCCTCGGCGGCTGGCATTCGGGCATCCCCGGGATGCCGGAGACCCTGGCCGGTTTCCCGCTGGGCTTCGTGTGGTGGGGCCTGAAGGTCGCTTTCTTCCTCTTCGTCTTCATCTGGCTGCGGGCCACGTTGCCCCGCTTTCGCTACGACCAGCTCATGCACCTGGGGTGGAAGGTGCTGATTCCGCTGGTGGCCGTCTGGGTCATGGTGTTCGCCGCCTGGGTGGCGATATCGGGTTGATGATGGACGCGATCCTCTTCTACGCGTTTGCCGCCATCGCCGTCGCCTCGGCGGTGGTCGTCATCGCCCAGCGCAACCCGATGTACTCAGCCTTCGCCCTCGTGGTCACCCTTTGCTCGGTCGCTGTCATCTTCGGCCTTCTCGGCTCGCCCTTCATCGCCGTCTTGCAGGTGATCGTCTACGCGGGCGCGATCATGGTGCTCTTCCTCTTCGTCCTCATGCTCCTCAACGTCAGACAAGAGGATGACCGTCCCGGCGAAGGCACGCGTACGCTCCGTGGTTTGGCGCTGGCCCTGGTGACGCTCCTGGTCCTCCAGGCGGGGACGGTCCTGCTGCGCTTCGAGCTGGCTCCGGCACCGAGCTACGATGCGTCGACCCTCGAGATGGCCCGGGTCCTCTTCTCGCCGCAGTTCCTCTACGCCTTCGAGGCCACCTCCATCCTCATCCTCGCTGCCCTGGTGGGAGCGGTGGTGCTGGCGAAGAAGGAGCTCTAGCGTCATGGAGAGCCCAGACTTCATCCACCACGCGATCCTGCTGAGCCTCGTCCTTTTTGCCCTCGGTGCCCTGGGCGTCTTCCTGCGGCGCAACGTCATCACAGTGCTCATGTGCATCGAGCTCATGCTGAACGGCGTGAACCTGGCCTTCGTGGCGTTCAGCCGGGCCCACGGCACTCTCGACGGCCAGGTCCTGGTGTTCTTCGTCATGGTGGTGGCCGCGTCGGAAGCGGCGGTCGGGCTCGCCATCGTCATCGCGCTCCACCGGCACAAGGACACGCTGGACCTGGACGCGTTCGACCTCTTGAAGGGATAGGCGTGCTCGAGCTGACCAAACTCGACACCGTTTTGCCCATCGCGGTCCTGCTGCTGCCGCTTCTCGGCTTCGTCGTCCTGGCCCTCTTCGGGGACTGGATCAAGAGGGACAAGGAAGAGAGCGGCGCCGGGTGGCTCGCCTGCGCCACCGTGCTCATCGCGTTCGGCCTTTCGGCCTGGACGACGGCGCGGCTCTACGGCCTGGTGGCAGGCCCGACGGGCCTGAGGTTCTCCCAGCCCTATCTGGGGTTCGAGTGGATGGAGGCCGGGGGCTTCCGCGTGCCGTTCAGCCTTCTCGTGGACCCGCTCTCCTCGCTCATGACCCTGGTGGTCACCGGCGTGGGCTCGCTCATCCACATCTACTCGCTGGGCTACATGGCCCACGACGAGGAACGGGTCCGGTACTTCTCGTACCTCAACCTCTTCACGTTCTTCATGCTCCTGCTGGTCCTGGGCGGAAACCTCCCCTTGATGTTCGTCGGGTGGGAGGGGGTGGGCCTGTGCTCCTACCTCCTGATCGGCTTCTGGTACCGCAAGGACAGCGCGTCGGCCGCAGGCCTCAAGGCCTTCCTCGTGAACCGCATCGGCGACGTGGGGCTCATCCTCGGCATGGCGTTCATGTTCCACGCCTTCGGAAGCCTCGACCTGGTGGACATCGCCGACAACGCCGGCTCGCTGGCTCCCGAGAGGCTGTGGGAGTTCGGTCCCGCGACGATCGCGTGCCTCCTCCTGTTCATCGGGGCGATGGGCAAGAGCGCCCAGATCCCGCTCCACGTCTGGCTTCCCGATGCCATGGAGGGCCCGACGCCGGTCTCGGCGCTGATCCACGCCGCGACCATGGTGACCGCCGGCGTCTACATGGTGGCTCGGCTCGGCCCGCTCTATCACGTGTCGGAGACGGCGATGATGACCGTCGCGGTCGTGGGCGCCGCGACCGCGCTCATGGCCGCCACCATCGCGCTCGTCCAGACCGACATCAAGCGGGTCCTCGCCTACTCCACCGTGAGCCAGCTCGGCTACATGTTCCTGGCGTGCGGCATGGGCGCGTTCGGCGTGGGGGTCTTTCACCTCTACACCCACGCCTTCTTCAAGGCTCTTCTCTTCCTCGGCTCGGGTTCGGTGATCCACGCCATGTCCGGCGAGCAGGACATGACGAAGATGGGCGGCCTCAGGACGAAGATCCCGTGGACGTTCGGGACGTTCCTCGTGGGGACACTGGCGATCGCAGGCATCCCGTTCTTCGCCGGCTTCTTCAGCAAGGACGAGATCCTCGCGGCCGCCCTCGGCCACCCCGTGCTCTTCGGGATCGGCCTCTTCACCGCGCTCCTGACCTCCTTCTACATGGCCAGGCTCGTCTTCCTGACCTTCTTCGGGACCTTCCGTGGCGGGGAAGAGGCCGAGCACCACGTGCACGAGTCGCCGTGGCTCATGGTGGCGCCCCTCGTCCTTCTCGCCATCGCCTCGGCGGTGGGGGGCTTCGGGATACCGCTGCCCGGGAGACCGGGGGAGGTGGGCCAGCCGGAGGGGTGGCATCTCGTCTCGATCCCGGAGATCGTGGGACCGGTGTTTCGCCTGGGTGACGGGCATCTCGCCCACGTCGCGTGGTTGCCCATTCTGGCGACACTCACCGCCGTCGCAGGGATCCTCATCGCCTACTACCTCTACATGGTCCTTCCCGGCGTCCGGGCGGGCATCGCCTCCTCGCTCCGTCCCGCGCTCCGGGTCTTCGCGGCGAAGTACTACTGGGATGACGTCTACAACGCATTCGTCCGGCGGGTGGTGATCGACGGGAGCCGCGCCGTGCTCTGGGAGCAGATCGACGCTCGCCTCATCGACGGCGCCGTCAATCGTGCCGGCTCCATGACGAAGGCCCTGGCGGCGACGCTTGGTCCGATGCAGACCGGGCTCGTGCGCCAGTACGTGCTGCTCATCCTCGCGGGAGCGGTGGCGCTCCTGGGCTATCTCCTCTGGTCATGAGTGTCCTGAACCAGCACCTGATCACGATCCTGCTTCTCCTGCCCGTGGTGGGCGCGCTGGCCATCGCGGTGACCCGGCGCGAGTCGAAGACCCTGCAGAAGGTCCTCGGCCTGGTCTTCTCCACCGTGGGCTTCGGGCTGTCGCTGCTCCTCGTTCGCGGTTTCGAGGACGTGGCGGCCATGCAGTTCGTGGAGCGGGCGCCGTGGATTCCGGACTGGGGGATCTCGTACCACGTGGGCGTCGACGGGCTCTCCCTGTGGCTCGTCGTACTCGCCACCTTCCTCACGCCGCTGGCCCTCCTGGGGTCGTGGAGCTCCATCGCAAAGCGCGTGCGCGAGTTCGTCATCTTCATGCTGTTGCTCGAGGCGGGGATGATCGGGGTCTTCGTGGCCCTCGACCTCTTCCTCTTCTATGTGTTCTGGGAAGCGATGCTCATCCCGATGTACTTCCTCATCGGGGTCTGGGGGCACGAGCGGCGCATCTACGCCGCCGTGAAGTTCTTCCTCTACACCTTCGGCGGCAGCGTGGTGATGCTGGTCGCTTTCCTGGTTCTGTACCGGGTGGCCGGCGTGCGCAGCTTCGACCTGGCCACCCTCGTGGCGGTCCCGGTGGACCCGGCGCTGCAGACCTGGCTCTTCTTATCTTGCGCACTGGCTTTCGCCATCAAGGTCCCGATGTTCCCGTTCCACACGTGGCTGCCCGACGCCCACGTGGAGGCGCCGACGGCGGGCTCGGTCATTCTGGCCGGGGTGCTGCTGAAGATGGGGGGCTACGGCTTCCTGCGAATCGCCATTCCCCTCTTCCCGGACGCGGCGATGCGCTTCGCCCCGTTCATCGCCGTGCTGGCCGTCATCGGGATCCTCTACGGGGCCCTCGTCGCGCTGGTCCAGCCCGATCTCAAGAAGCTCGTGGCGTACTCGTCGGTCTCCCACCTCGGCTTCGTGATGCTCGGGATCGCCGCCTGCACCACCACGAGCCTCGTCGGCTCGGTCTACCAGATGCTGAGCCACGGCATCTCCACCGGGGCGCTCTTCTTCCTGGTGGGGATGCTCTACGACCGGCGCCACACCCGGCTCATCTCGGAGTTCGGCGGCCTCAAGTCGGTGATGCCCTGGTACGCGGCGGTATTCCTGATGATCAGCCTCTCGTCCATCGCCGTGCCCGGCTTCAACGGCTTCGTGGGCGAGTTCCTGATCCTCGTCGGGGCGTGGCCCTTCAGCCCGACCCTCGTGGTGTTCGCTTCTCTGGGCGTCGTCCTGGCGGCCTCCTACATGCTGTGGATGGTGAAGCGGGTGTTCCATGGAGAGGTGACCCACCCGAAGAACCGGAAGCTCTCGGACCTCAGCCTTCGCGAGGCGGTGATCCTCGTCCCCCTGGTCGCACTCGCGATCATCATGGGCGTGGCCAGCCCCTACTTCACCCGGCGCATCGAGCCGGCAGCCGACGCCCTCGTCCTGCAAGTGCATGACAGGACCCGGCCGGTTGCCGCCGCCCGCGCCGATCTGCAGTCGGTGCCCGGCGAGGTGCAGCGGTGAGCGGCGGCGAGCTGGACCTCAGGCCGATCGTCCCCGCGATGATCGTGGCCGCGACGGGCCTCGTCGTCCTCCTGGTCCAGGCGTTTTCGCCGAAGGGCAAGCCCACGCCCTCGGCCCCCCTCAGCCTCGCCGGCCTTCTGGCGGCCCTGGCCGCGACGGCGCTGCTGGCCACGGGGACCGGCCGGGGAGCGAAGCTGGCGGAGGCGGTGGCGGCGGACGAGTTCTCCCTCTTCTTCCACGTGCTGCTCCTGGGGATCGCCGCGGTGGCGGTGCTCCTCTCTCCGGCCTACCTGCGGGCGAACGGCATCGATCGGGGCGAGTACTACGCGCTCCTGCTCTTCTCGGTGGTGGGGATGCTCGGGCTCGTGTCGAGCCTCGAGCTCGTGTCGATGTTCGTCGCCCTCGAGATCATGTCCGTCGCCCTCTACGGCATGGTGGGGCTTGACAGGAACCGGCTCGGGAGTCAGGAGGCCGCGCTCAAGTACCTCGTCACGGGCGCCTTCTCCTCCGCCTTCTTCCTGTACGGGATCGCGCTTCTCTACGGTGTGAGCGGCAGCACCTCGCTGGATCGCGTGGCGCTGGCCATGAGCGCTCTCACCACCGAGTCCGCCTCCCTGGCGATTCTCGGCGCGGGGCTGCTGCTGGTCGGCTTCGGCTTCAAGGTCGCAGCCGTTCCCTTCCACATGTGGGCACCCGACGTCTACGAGGGCGCGCCCACCACCGTGACCGCCCTGATGTCGGCGGGCGTGAAGGTGGCGGCCTTCGGTGCGCTGCTGCGTGTCTTCGGCTCCGGGCTGGGCCCACTGGCCGACGACTGGCAGCCGCTCGTCGCCTCCCTCGCCGTCGTGACCATGATCGTCGGCAACCTCTCGGCACTGGCCCAGCGCAACCTGAAGCGCATGCTGGCGTTCTCCTCGATCGCACATGCGGGATATGTCCTGACGGCGCTCGTCGCTCGTCCGGGCATGGCAGGCGAGGCGGTGCTCTTCTACCTGGTCACCTACGCGGCGGTGAACCTCGGCGCCTTCGGCACGATCGCGGCACTGTCCCGGCGGGGGAGCGAGCCGCTCTCGCTGAACGACGTGGCCGGTCTCGCCGAGCGGCGTCCTGCCCTGGCCGCGGCGCTGGCTCTCTTCCTCGTCTCTCTCACCGGGATCCCGGTGACCGCGGGCTTCGTGGGCAAGTTCTACCTCTTCAACGCCGCGGTGTCCGCGGGTTGGACCGGTCTCGCCATCGTCGGTCTGCTCATGAGCGTCGTGTCCGCCTATTACTACCTGCGGGTCGTCGTAGCGATGTACATGCACGAGCCCGGGGACCTGGACACCTGGGCGACCGTGTCCCCCTCGGCCGCCGTGGCCCTCGCCGTCTCGGCAGCAGTGACCCTCGCCCTGGGGATCTACCCGGCGCCGGTCCTGAGCCTCGCCCGCCTCGCCGCCCGCTCGTTGCTGTAGCTCAGGCTGTCGCTGCGACGACGAGCGCCTCGAGAAGCGTCGTCTCGTCTTCAGGCGGGACCGTGCGCAGGTCCACCAGGAGGCGATCCTCGGCCACGCGGGCGACCACCGGTGGATTGCCGGAGCGCAGCAGGGCGGCCATGCGATCAGGCCGGATGGCCGGGTGGGTGATCGCGATCGC
>CAXMOH010000178.1:0-20654 GCA_964194855.1 uncultured Hyphomicrobium sp. | reverse complement strand
GGCTCGAGGAGCTCCAGGGCAAGAAGCTGGGCGATGCGACAGATCCACTCCTCGTGTCGGTACGGAGCGGCGCCAAGTTCTCGATGCCGGGCATGATGGACACGATCCTCAACCTGGGTCTGAACGACAAGTCGGTCGTGGGCCTCGAGAGGAAGACCGGCAAGGGCCGCTTCGCCAGGGACAGCTACCGTCGCTTCATCCAGATGTACGGCAACGTGGTCATGGGCATCGACAAGGACGTGTTCGAGCACGAGCTCACGGCCGTCAAGAAGAAGGCGAGAGTCGTCGCCGACGTGGACCTCGATGAGGCGGCTCTCGACGAGGTGATTGCCCGCTTCAAGAAGGCGGTCGTGAAGGAGGCCGGCAAGCCCTTTCCCCAGGACGCCCGTGCGCAGCTGGTCGGCTCCCGGGACGCCGTCTTCGAGTCCTGGATGAACGCCCGGGCCAGGACCGACCGCAGGCTCAACGACATCCCCCACGACCTCGGCACCGCGGTCAACATCCAGACCATGGTCTTCGGCAACATGGGCGACTCGTCCGCGACGGGTGTGGGCTTCACTCGGGACCCCTCCACCGGGGCAAACGAGTTCTACGGCGAGTTTCTTCAGAACGCACAGGGTGAGGACGTGGTGGCCGGGACGCGGACGCCCCATCCGATCGCCGAGCTCGAGGAGCTGATGCCGGCGGCCTACCGCCAGCTGCGCGAGATCACGACCCGCCTCGAGAACCACTACAAAGACATCCAGGACTTCGAGTTTACGATCCAGGACGGCGAGCTCTACATGCTCCAGACCCGGAATGGGAAGCGGACGGGCCTGGCGGCGATCAACATCGCCGTGGACCTGGTGGAGGAAGGCATCATCAGCAAGGAGGAGGCGATCCAGAAGGTCGAGGCGCAGTCTCTCGATCAGCTCCTCCACCCGATTTTCGACCCCAGGGCCCGCGCCAAGGCCGAGGTCGTAGCCAAGGGGCTCCCTGCCTCACCGGGAGCAGCGGCTGGCGCGGTGGTGTTCACCGCCGACGACGCCGTGGCCTGGGCCCAGAAGGGCAAGAAGGTGATGCTCGTACGGCAGGAGACGGTGCCCGACGACATCCACGGGATGAGCGTGGCCCAGGGGATCGTGACGGCCACCGGAGGCATGACCTCCCACGCCGCGGTGGTCGGCCGGCAGATGGGGAAGCCTTCCGTCGTGGGCTGCGCAGAGCTCGCCATCGACACCAGGGGGCGACAGCTGAAGGTAGGTGGGAGAGTCGTCAAGGAAGGCGACTTCATGTCGATCGACGGCTCCGCGGGTGAGGTGATGCTCGAAGACGTGCCCACCAGCCCCTCCGAGGTGATCCAGGTGGTTCAGGGCAAGCTGAAGCCCGCGAAGTCGGCGATCTACCAGAAGTTCGAGAAGCTCCTGGGCTGGGCCGACGAGATCCGCCGGCTCGGCGTCCGCGCCAATGCGGACGGGCCCGGGGACGCGAAGATCGCCTTCGCCTTCGGGGCCCGGGGGATCGGCCTGTGCCGTACCGAGCACATGTTCTTCGCCGAGGACCGGCTGAAGATCGTGGTCAAGATGATCCTCTCGGCCGCCCGGGGCCAGAAGGGCCTCGACCTCACCGGGGACCTCAAGGCACGCATCAGCGAGTCGAAGGGCCGTGCAGCGTCCGAGCTCCGCAAGGACCTGGCGAAGGTGAAGAAGGAGTACGGCAAGCACATCGCCGACTACACGTCGGCCCTGAAGGCGCTGCTGCCCATGCAGAGGAAGGACTTTGCCGGTCTCTTCCGCGAGATGCACGGCAACCCGGTCACCATCCGGGCCCTCGACCCGCCACTGCACGAGTTCCTGCCCAAACGAGAGGAGCTGATGGTGGAGCTCGCCACGCTCCAGGCGAAGCATCCCAAGAAGAACGCCCGGAAGATCGCGAAGAAAGCGAAGCTTCTCCGAGCCATCGAGGAGCTCCACGAGTTCAACCCCATGCTCGGGCACCGCGGGTGCCGCCTCGGCATCACCTACCCGGAGATCACGCGCATGCAGGCCCGCGCCATCTTCGAGGCCGCGCTGCAGGTGGCGAAGAAGGGCCAGAGCGTCAAGCCCGAGGTCATGATCCCTCTCGTCGGCCACGTGGAGGAGCTGAAGCGTCAGAAGGCGATCGTGCTCGAAGAGGCGAAGGCCGTCCTGAGCAAGCCCGGCGGCGACGCCGTCCAGTATCTGATCGGCACCATGATCGAGGTGCCCCGGGGTGCCCTCACGGCGGACGAGGTCGCCAGGGAGGCGGATTTCTTCTCCTTCGGCACCAACGACCTCACCCAGATGGGCTTCGGCCTGTCCCGGGACGACGCCGGCAAGTTCCTGGGCTACTACCAGGAGCACGGCATCCTGGAGAAGGACCCCTTCGTGTCGATCGACGTCGCCGGGGTCGGAGACCTGGTGAGGATCGGCGTGGAAAAGGGTCGCTCGACCAAACCCAACCTCAAGATCGGAATCTGCGGCGAGCACGGCGGCGACCCGGCGTCCATCCGCTTCTGTCACGAGGTGGGCCTCGACTACGTGTCCTGCTCGCCCTTCCGCGTGCCGATCGCGCGGCTGGCCGCGGCGCAGGCCCAGCTCGACAGGCCGATCGGCGACTGATGAGAGGGTGACCCTGAGCGCCGTCGAGCGCCTTCCCGAGGATCTCGTCAACAAGATCGCGGCCGGCGAGGTCGTCGAGCGCCCGGGGTCCGTCGTGAAGGAGCTCGTGGAGAACGCGCTCGACGCCGGGGCGCGCAGCGTTCACGTCGAGATCGAGAAGGGTGGCGCAGGGCTCGTCCGCGTCCGGGACGACGGACACGGCATGAGCCGGGCGGACGCCGAGCTGGCGCTCGAGCGCCACGCCACCTCGAAGCTCAGAACGCTCGACGATCTCCAGGCCATCGCCACACACGGGTTCCGCGGTGAGGCTCTCCCTTCGATCGCCGCGGTCTCCGAGATGATCCTGCGCACACGGGAGGAGGAGACCGCCGCGGGAACCGAGATCGCCACGAGCCACGGCCGCCTCCACCACGTCCGCGACGTCGGGCACCCGCGGGGCACGACCGTGGAGGTGCGGGACCTCTTCGGTGCGGTCCCCGCCCGGCGCAAGTTCCTTCGCGCCGCGTCCACCGAGGCGTCCCACGTGGCGGAGGCAGTCACGCTCCTGGCGCTGGCTCGGCCCGGGACGGGCTTCTTCCTCAAGTCGGGATCTCGCAACATCCTCGAGGCGCCGCCGGTGGACGGTCTCGGGGCACGCCTCTTCCAGGGCTTCGGAGCGAGGCTTCTCGAAGACCTGGTCCCCGTCGAGGGGGGAGCCGACTGGGCCACCGTCCGCGGGTTCGTCTCGCGCCCCGACCGGCCTCGCCCGTCCCGGCCGTCGCTGCGCCTCTACGTGAACGGCCGCCCGGTTCGCGACCGAGCCCTGGCCAAGGCGGTGTCCGAGGCGTACCGCGGCGCCGGCGCAAGCGACCGTGGCTACGAGGCGTTCGTTTTCGTGGAGGTCCCGCCGCACCTGGTGGACGTCAACGTTCACCCGGCCAAGACGGAGGTCCGCTTCGCCGACACGCGGACGGTGTGGACCGCCGTCGAGCGGGCGGTGCGCGACGCCCTGGCCGGAGGCGTGCGCGAGGTGCCCCGGGTCGAGGTGGCGCGAGACGCCGACACAGAGACCCCGGACGTGGCGGCGGGCGCGCAGGCCGCCATGCGGACCTTCTTCGACCGCGCCGCGGCCGACACCGTGGCGGAGCCGGGAGCGGCGGCCTGGGGACGCCCCGCCTCACCCCCGGAGCAGACTACGGAAGGAGACACGACGGGTCCTGCCCCGGAGACGCCGACGGTCCTCGGCCAGCACCGGGTGACCTACATCGTGGCGACGGACGGCGATGAGCTCATCCTGGTGGATCAGCACACGGCACACGAGCGGGTCCGGTTCGAGCAGCTCCTGGCCCGAGCGGGGCGGCACGCCGTGGAGTCCCAGGGTCTCGTGACGCCTCTTGTCCTCGAGCTGCCCCCCGACCTGCGGCCCGTCCTCGAGGCGCAGGGTGACCTGCTCGGGGAGCTGGGCTTCGATGTGGAGGGATTCGGGGGCGGGGCGACTCGGCTCCGCGCCGTGCCGACGATGCTGGGTCAGAAGGACCCTGGTCCCACGCTCGAGCGCATCCTGCGGGATCTGGCGGAGAGCGACGACGCCGACTGGGCGGTGGCAGGAGCCCGCGATCGACTGGCAGCGACGCTGGCGTGTCACTCCTCGGTCCGGGCTGGGCAGCCGCTGAGTGTCGAGTCCATGTCGGCCATCGTGCGAAACCTCTTCCAGACGGCCCACCCGACCCTTTGCCCTCACGGCCGGCCCACCGTCGTGAGGGTGCCCCAGGGCGAGCTCAGCCGTTGGTTCGGACGAACCGGCTGGCGGCGGCGGTAGTCAGCCGCAGTGCGCGGGTGCGTACTTGCGGAAGGCCTCCAGGAGCCGAACGGAAATCGGCCCGGGGCGCCCGTGGGAGATGAGGGCCTCATCCACCTGGCGGATGGGCATGACCTCCCGTGTGGTGCTGCTGAGGAACGCCTCGTCCGCACCCAGCAGGTCGTCGAGCTTCAGATCGGCCTCGGCGACCGGGATTCCCTGCGCGGCGGCCAGCTCGATCACCACCGCCCTCGTGATTCCGCCGAGGATCCCGGCGCTCAGCGGGGGCGTGCAAAGGGTCCCGCTCTTCACGGCGAACACGTTGGTGCTGGACCCCTCGGCCACGAAGCCGTCGAGGTTCAGAAGCACCGCTTCCTCGGCGCCCCGCTCCTGCGCCTGGCGCAACGCCAGGATGTTGTTGAGCAGGTTGGAGGACTTCATGGCCGGGTCGAGGCTCTTTGGATGATTGCGCCGCACGTCGACCGCGCTCACGCGGACACCGTGGCGGTAGCTTGCTTCGGAGACCGGGGCCAGCTCCTTCTGTATCATGACGACGGTCGGGCCGACCACCGCGCCGAAGTCGTAGGAGGAGTCTCCGACGCCGCGGGTGACGACGATGCGGACGTAGGACTCGACGTCTCCGGCTCGGTCGAGGAGGGCACGGACCTGGGCCAGGATCTCGGCGTCGGGGAGCGCGATGGCGATCCCGAGGCGATCCGCGGAGGCACGGAGGCGGCGGAGATGACGACCAGTCTCGAACGGGCGGCCACCGTACGTTCGCACGACCTCGTAGACGCTGTCTCCGAAGACGAAGCCGTGGTCGAGGACCGGGACCCGGGCGTCCTCGAGGGGAGTGATGTGTCCGTTCACGGATGCGAAGGATCCCATGGCTGAGCCTCCGGGGCGCGTCGTCGACGAAGGCGCCGTGAGGCTAGCACCGCCTCTCGACCGACGTCAATCGAGGGCCTGCGCACCGTGACCACGGCGCGGGCGGTGTTTCTTGGTGTCCTCCAGGGGTTCGGCGAGTTCCTGCCGATCAGCAGCTCGGGGCATCTGATCGTGGTGCCGTGGCTCCTCGGCTGGCCCGACAGCGGTCTGGCTTTCGACGTGGCGCTTCACCTCGGGACCCTCGCTGCGGTGGCCGTCGCGTTCTGGAGGGATTGGGTGCGCCTGATCGGCGCCGGGGTGCGAAGCATCCTCTCCGGACGCCCCTTCGCGGACCAGGACAGCCGTCTTCTTCTCTATCTCGCCCTCGCCACGATCCCCGGCGCCGTGGCGGGGCTGGCACTCGACGAGTGGGCCGAGACCGTGTTCCGCTCCCCCGGGCTCGTGGCGCTCTCCATGGCCGTGGTGGGCGTGGTGCTGTGGGCGGCCGACCGACGAGCGTCCACGGCCGGGCCGGAAGAGGGGATCACGCTCCGCGATGCGCTGCTCATCGGCCTGGCGCAGGCCATCGCCATCATCCCCGGCACGTCACGGTCCGGGGCGACCATCAGCATGGCGCTGTTTCTCGGCCACCGACGGGAGGCCGCCGCGCGCTTCAGCTTCATGCTGGCTCTCCCGATCACGTTGGGAGCAGCAGTCGTCAAGGTGCCCGAGCTCTTCCAGAGCGGGACCGCCACCGGCCCCGTCCTGGCCGGCATGCTCGCGGCTGCCCTCTCGGGCTTCGTCGCGATTCGCTTCCTTCTCGCGTACGTGCGGACGAGGACCTACCGGCCGTTCGTGTACTATCGACTCGCCTTCGCCGTGCTCGCGTGGGTGGTGCTCCTGGTGCGCGGCGCGAGCCTGGGGCAGGGGTAACGAGTGATTCCGGTCCTGACTGCGGACGAGATGCGACGGGCCGACCGCCTCACGATAGAAGAGGTGGGGCTCCCGGGCTCGGTGCTGATGGAAAACGCCGGAGCCGCAGTTGCGGCCGCCATCCAGGCCCGTTATCCCCATGCCCGGCGCACGGTCATCCTCTGCGGCAGGGGCAACAACGGCGGCGACGGCTTCGTCGTCGCGCGCCGGCTGCGGGACGTGGGTGCAGAGGCGTTCCTGATGGGAAGGCGCGACGGAGTGCGCGGTGACGCGCGCACGCACCTTCAGGCCTGCCAGAGGTCGGGGGGGCGGGTCATCGAGGTCCCCGACGAGGAGACGTGGGCCTCCGTCCTCGAGCGCGTCCGCTCCGCCGACCTGATCGTCGACGCGCTGCTCGGGACGGGGCTCCGGGCCCGTCCCTCCGGCCTGGTGGCCGAAGGGATCGCCGAGATCGAGAGGCGCGCCCAGGCCGGCGTCCCCGTCGTCTCCGTCGACATCCCCTCGGGTGTGGGTGCGGATGGCGGCAGAGTGGAGGGGCCGGCTGTCTCGGCAACCCTCACGGTGACGTTCGCCGCACCCAAGTGGGGCCACGTGCTGCCTCCGGAATGCGAGCGCGCGGGGAAGCTGGAGATCGCGGAGATCGGCATCTCCTCCGAGACCCTGGTCCGTGTCGAGCCCACGCTCTTCCTCCTCGAGGACGCCGATGCCGACGATGCGTTTGCCCCGAGGGGGGGAGCCGTCCACAAGGGGGACCTGGGGCACGTGCTGGTCATCGCGGGGTCGGTGGGCAAGACCGGCGCCGCGATTCTCGCGGCAGCGGGGGCGCTGCGGGCCGGCGCCGGGCTCGTGACGGTGGCGACACCGGCGTCGTGCGCCGCATCCGTGGCCGCGGGGCGCGCGGAGCTCATGACGGAGCCCCTGGCCGAGGCACCGGACGGCGGCCTGGCTGAGGAGGGGCTCGACCACCTTCTGGACCTGGCCCGGCTGCGCGACGCGGTGGTGCTCGGACCAGGACTGGGCCAGGCCCGCTCCACGGGGGTGATCGCCCGTGAGTTCATCCGCCGGTGCCCCGTGCCGCTTCTCGTGGACGCCGACGGCCTGAACGCGCTGGCGTCGGAGCCGAACAGCCTCCCCGAGGAGGCGACGTTCGATCGGCCCGCGCCCACCGTTCTCACGCCTCATCCCGGAGAGATGGCGCGGCTCGTCCGGCGATCCGTACCGCAGGTGCAGGCCGAGCGGGTGAAGGAGACTCTCGCGTTGGCCCAACGAAGCGGGTCGGTTGTGGTCCTCAAGGGCCAGCGCTCGGTGGTCGCCGAGCCCGGCGGTCGGGCGGCGGTGAATCCCACCGGCAACCCGGGCATGGCCACGGGCGGCACGGGCGACGTCCTGGCCGGTGTCGTCGGTGCGCTGCTGGCTCGCCACGACTCCTGGCGGGCGGCCACCGCCGGGGCATTCGTCCACGGACGCGCCGGTGACCTGGCCGCCACCGCTTCGGGTGAGGCGGGGATGACCGCGGGGGACGTGGTCGAGGCCCTGCCCCGGGCCATCGAGTCCGTGAGACCGGCAGGGGGGACGCCATCCCCGAGGTGATGACCCATGCCGAAGACGAGACCGCGGCACTCGCCGAGCGCCTGGCGGCGCGGTTTCGGGGCGGCGAGGTGGTGCTTCTCTCCGGGGAGCTGGGAGCGGGGAAGACGGCGTTCGTCCGGGGACTGGCCCGGGGCGTGGGGGCCGACCCGGCCCTCGTGTCGAGCCCGACGTTCGTGCTCCTCACGTCCTACCCGGGGCGGCTCACCCTGCACCATGCCGACCTGTATCGCCTGAGGGGAGACGGGGACGAGCTGGAGATCGGCCTGGACGAGCTCCCGGGTCCCCGGGGCGTGCTGGCCATCGAGTGGGCGGAGAGGCTGCAGGAGCCGTATTGGGAGCGCCCCGTCCGGGTGCGTCTGGCCCATGCCGGGGACGATCGCCGGCGGCTCCTCATCGAAGAGTAGAATCAGGGTGTCTGGCTGGGAGGACACGATTGACGGACCAGGAGAAGCCTGTCGACATCTCGCAGGTCCTCGTCACCGAGGAGGTGCGACGGGTGCGCCGGGAGCGGTGGTCCGGCATCCTCGCCCTCGCCCAGGGTGAGGTCGCCAAGGGCCTCTACTTCATCGACGGCGACGTGGTGTTCGCCGCGTCGACCGTCGAAGAGGATCGCCTCGGCGCGAATCTCTACCGGATAGGCCGGATCACGGAGGCCCAGTTCCGGGCGGCGATGTCGGAAGCCCAGACCCCGGGTCGGCGCCTCGGGCAGGCGTTGATCGACGCCGGAGTCATCCGCCCCGCGGAGCTGGCGGCCGCCGTCATCGGACAGACCGAGCGGATCGTCCTCTCGGTGCTCCGATGGACGAACGGGAGGCTGCAGCGCCGCCCCATGGATCGTCCGCTGCCCCCCGACCTCATTCTTCACCTCAGCACGCCCCGGCTGCTGCTCCTGGGGGCGCGTCTGTTCCCGAACCCGAAGCGCCTCGAGCCGGCCCTGGGCCGCCCGGGCGTCCGGCTGCGTCGCGCCTTCCCGGCGCCCTTCGAGTACGACCAGCTGCCCACCTCGCCGGCCGAGCGCGCGGTCCTGGCGGTGTGCTCGAGAGAGAAGACCGTGGACGAGGCGCTCCGGCTGCCCCACCCGCAGCCGCAGCTGCTCCGGGCGATCTACGGGCTCGTGATCGGGGGCCTGCTCGAGACACTCGATCCGGTGGCCGAGGAGGCGCCTCCGCCCATGCTCGCCGCGCCCGAGCCGTCGAGCGCTTCCACGAACCCCGTCGTGTCGGACTACACGCCTCTCGACAGCGAGCCCGTCCAGCCTCCTCCCAGCGGTCTCGACGTCCCGTCCAACCCCGAGGTGGGAGAGCAGAAAGCCAAAGCGCTCCTCGAGAGGGGGCAGCGGGAGGCGGCGGTGGAGCTGCTGAGGAAGCTCGTCGAGCGGTTTCCCGAGGCCCAGGGCAGCCGGCGCCTGCTGGCGATGACCGAGTCCCAGTCGGACTTCCGCAAGGAGGTCGAGCGGCACTTTCTCAAAGCTCTCGAGACCGATCCGGACGACGTGGAGCTGCGTCACCGTCTCGCGACTTACTACCGTCGATCGCGCATGAGCGGGCGGGCGATGACGCAGCTGCGCCTCGTCCTCTCCACGGACCCGGGCCACGCCGGAGCCTGGCGCGATCTCGGTGAGCTCGAGGCGGGGGAGGGGCGTCGGGGTCGCTAGAAGCCAGCTACGACTTGACTCCCTGGCAGCGAGCGCAGACGTCCAGCAGGCGCCCCTCGAGCATATCCTGCTTGCGCCGGCGGACCACCGTGCTCTTCCACACCTCCTCGACCGAGGATGCGAAGACGTTGGCGGTCTTGGTGTGGCCCTCGTAGTCGGTGCAGCAGCTCACAACGTCCCCGTTCCAGTGGACGACGAACTGGTCGTAGGGGGCGGGGCAGTAGGTGTCGTCACCCGCCGTCGCGCCGTCGGACGTCGCAGTCGGAGTGAGCGGCACCTCGGCACGCTCCCCGTCTCCGCCGATCACGTTGCCCCAGCTGTGGCAGCGCTTCCAGATCAGGTGCACCCCGTCGAGCAGGGTGTAGCGGCTTCCGTTCTCGTCCTGGTCCAGGACGTGCGCGCTTCGGATCTGGTCCCAGTCGTGGACGCGCGGCGTGAGGCCGTGGCGTTCCTCGAGGGTCCGGGCGTACTCGATCCAGTCCGCCAGAAACGCCAGGGCCTGCTCGTCCTCGCTGACGATCGCCTGGTCGTCGACGTGCTTCGTGTTCATGATGTCGATCTCGAGGTGTGTGCGCGCGCCGAGGGCCACCTTGCGCTCGACCGCGAGCCGGACCTTGTCCCGGTACTCGTCGAAAACGAGGCGCGGGGCCTTGCGGGTCTTGAACGACGTGGGATCGGGCGTCTGATAGGACAGGATCAGGTTGGTGAGACCGGCGCGGTAGAGTCCCTCGATCTTGTCCTTCGTGATGAGGCCGCAGTTGGTGTTGAGCTCGATGGGGACACCACGGCTCTCCGCGTGCTCGACGATCTGGACGAGATCGGGGTGGAGCATGGGCTCGCCCATCTGGTGGAGCTTCACCGGAAAGATGGGACCAAGCCAGGAGCGCTTCTCTCCCACCTCGTCGAGGAGGCGGAAGACCTTCTCCTTCTTCATGAAGCCCCGCCGCCGGTCCATGACCTCGTCGGGACACCACGTGCACTTGAAGTTGCAGGCGTTGGTGATCTCGACGAAGAGGTAGTTGATCGGGTAGAAGCGGCCGGGCATCTTCTTGAGCTCGGGGAGCGGCGCCACTGCCGGATAGCTCTCCGCGTTCTCAGGCGGCTCGAGCCTCGCCTTGACCCGGGAGACCAGCAGCTCGCTGCGGAACTCGAGGCGGAACGAGGCGCCGTGATGCTGAGTGCGAGACGAATCGAAGTCGGGGAGGACGAACAGTGCCTTGCGGAATCGGAGGAGCCCCGCGTCTCCCGGGGTCCAGCTCTGCTCGGCGGAGCGATAGAGGCCCTCGACAGGTCCGTCCGGGACCGTCGAGGAGTACTGGAGCCGGAACTCGCCGAAGCGGCTTCCGTAGTATTCGATCTCGATCCAGAGACCGGAGCTGGCGCGGCGGCGGAACTGCTCGGGCAGGGAGAAGTAGACGTAGTAGGAAGTCTCGTCGGGAGCCAGGCACGATCGGCCCTGGCGCTCGACGAGGCGCCAGACACCGTCTCCGCCGGAGGGGACGTCGATTTCTCCTCGTGGCCCCTCGCGATCGACCACGACCTCCAGCTCGAAGGGGCCGTCGAAGAGCCGAGAGAGCCCGCCACCGAGGCGGGCGAGGTTGGCGTTCACCGGTCGAGCTCCGTGGAGGGGGTGAGCTGTAGCGTGGAGGCGATGAGGTCGGCCCACGAGTCCATTCGCCAGAATACATCGTCCCGGCCCTCGAACGCCAGCGAGACGCCCCGGTCTCCCACGACCCGATAGAACCGCTTGACGTAGCTGACGGCGATGGAGGTCTCGGTGCGCATGACGTCCCTGTAGCCGTCCTTCCACTCGGTGTGCTTCAGGACGCGGAGGTTGTCCCCCAGGCGCGCCCGGGTGGATTCGTAGAACGACTCCAGCCCCCCACCATCCGGGAACTTCTCGACCGTCATGGTCAGCGACGCGTGCATCGTCTGGCCCTGCTGAACGGACAGTACGGGGCTCGTGAAGAGGACCAGGAGGGTCTCGCGCGCCGAGAACTGCCGGGTCTCGCGCCACGACTCGGGCACGCCGAGGGTCACACCGAAGGACTCGAAGTGGTGCTCCGGATACAGCTCGGGGCGCTCGAGGGTGAAGCTCGACCAGATCTCGTCGACCGTGGCGCGGTGGCTCTCGAAGGCCGCCGCCTCCCCCTGGGCGTAGAGCCCCCAGAACCGCTCGCCGAGAGCGACGAGGAGAAGCCGCTGGCGGGTCATGCCGTCCGGAGACGCGAACGTCCAGGAGCGGCCCCTGGCCCCCTGTCGCTCCTCGTCCTGGGAAGAGGCCACATCGTTTCCAGCCAGGTAGCTCTGAGCGTACTCCTCGACGGAAACCGACATCGGTCCGGCGAGGAGGGTGACCGAGACCGCAGCCGTGCTCTCGGGAGCCACAGGCGGGGCGAGGAAGTACCGGTACCAGATTCCGTCTTGTTCTGCCTGGTCCGTTCTCCACCCCGAGGGATACCGCAGCGACACGTTCTGCTGCCCGTTGAAGTAGGTGACGAAGATCTCCCGTTCACCGCTGCGGCAGGCTGCGGTGATGAGGACCGCCGCGAGGAGGATCGAGACTTGGCTACTCAAGGCGGTAGTTCGGAGCCTCTTTGGTGATGATGACGTCGTGGACGTGGCTCTCCTTGAGCCCGGCAGAGGAGATGCGCACGAAGCGGCAATGCTGCTGGAGGTCGCGAATGTTGGCCGCTCCGCTGTAGCCCATGCCCGCTCTCAGGCCACCCACCAGCTGCTGGACCATGGCCGAGATCGGGCCCTTGTAGGGAACCATCCCCTCGATGCCCTCCGGGACGAGCTTCTCCGGCGAAGCGTCGACTTCCTGGAAGTAGCGGTCCCGAGACCCGGACTTCATGGCGCCGAGCGAGCCCATGCCTCGGTACGACTTGAAGGATCTCCCCTGGCGGAGGATCAACTCGCCGGGGCTCTCGTCGGTGCCGGCGAAGAGCGACCCGATCATGACCGAAGCGGCTCCCGCGGCGATCGCCTTGGTGACGTCGCCGGAGAACTTGATCCCTCCGTCGGCGATGAGCGGGGTGTCCGTCTCCGCCGCCGCCCGAGCCGCCTCGGAGATGGCCGTGATCTGGGGCATCCCGGCGCCGGAGACGACCCGGGTGGTGCAGATGGAACCGGGCCCCATGCCCACCTTCACCGCGCTCACCCCGGTGGCGATGAGGTCTCTGGTCCCCTCGTAGGTTCCGACGTTTCCGGCGATGAGCTCGAGGTCGGGGAACGTCGTCTTCAGTCGACCGACCGTGTCCTGGACGCCACGGGTGTGGCCGTGCGCGGTGTCCACGGCGACCACGTCGACCTTGGCTTCGACGAGGGCCCGGACCCGATCGAGGACATCCTCGGTCACGCCCACCGCGGCCCCCACGCGGAGGCGACCCAGCTCGTCCTTGCAGGCGTTGGGGTACTTGATCTGCTTCTGGATGTCCTTGACGGTGATGAGCCCCTTGAGGTTGAAGTCCGCATCCACCACGAGGAGCTTCTCGATCTTGTGGGTGTGGAGAATCTCCCTGGCCTGCTCGAGGGTCGTGCCCACGGGCACCGTGACCAGCTCGTCCTTCGTCATCAGGTCCGACACCGGCAGATGAGTGCGGGTCTCGAATCGCAGGTCCCGGTTCGTGAGGATTCCCACGAGGCGCGGCCCCACCGTGACGGGCACGCCGCTGATGCGGTACTTCGCCATGAGGTCGAGCGCCTCTGCAACCGGGGCGTCCGGCGCCACGGTCACGGGGTCGACGATCATGCCCGACTCGGACCGCTTGACCTTGTCGACCTCCGCCGCCTGCGAAGCGATCGACATGTTCTTGTGGATGACGCCGAGCCCACCCTCCTGGGCCAGGGCGATCGCCAGGTGGGCCTCGCTCACCGTGTCCATCGCCGCGGAGACGATGGGGATCTTCAGCGCGATGTTCCGCGTCAGCCGCGTGGTGACGTCCACTTCCGCCGGCAGGACGTCGGAGCGCTGGGGCGCCAGCAGCACGTCGTCGAAGGTCAGTGCTTCGGAGATCCTGTCTGGCTCCATCTCATCCCTCAACCGTGACACTTCTTGTACTTCTTCCCGCTGCCGCAGGGGCAGGGGTCGTTCCGGCCGACCTTCCGGCCCTCACGGCGCACCGTCTGGACCGCCGCGTCGCTGCCGCCCTCGGCCTCCCTGGGCTGGGCCTTGCGCGCGAACATGGTCGGCGTGGCGGAGGGGTCGTTGAAGCTCAGGTTCGGACGGGAGGATCGCGCTCCGGCCAGTGCCAGCTCCGGCTCCCGGACGCCGGGTGGGGACGCCACGAGATGCCGGGCGCCGAGCGTCGTGTCCACCTCGCGCATGCCCCCGGCCTCGGGCGTCACCACCGGCTGATAGAGGAAGGTCCACCGAAGAATCTCCTCGTCGATCCGGTCCATCAGCGCCTGGAACATCTGGTATGACTCTTTCTTGTACTCGACCAGCGGATCGCGCTGCCCGTAGCCCCTCAGCCCGATCCCTTCCTTCAGGTGATCGAGGCTGTAGAGGTGATCCTTCCACTGCGAGTCGACGATCTGGAGCATGATCATCCGCTGGTGGAAGAGAGCACGCTCGGTCCCGATGAGCTGCTCGCGCTCCTCGTAGTGACCGCGCACCTGGCTTCCGATCTTGTCGCTCATCTGGTCGCGGTCCATCGACTGCAACTCGCTCAGGGCAAGCTCCAGGCCGAAGGTCTCCTTGAGGGCTCCCTGCAGGCTCTCGTACGACCACGACTCGGTGCTCTCCGTCGACGAGCAGTAGTTGTCCAGGTACCACTCCAGGACCTCGTCGATCAGCCGCAGGAGGTGGCCCCGGGTGTCCTTGCCCTCCAGGATCATCCGGCGCATGGTGTAGACGGCGCTGCGCTGCTTGTTCATCACGTCGTCGTACTCGAGCAGATGCTTGCGGATGGAGAAGTTCTGGCCCTCCACCTGCTTCTGGGCTCGCTCGATCGACTTGGTGACCATCTTGTGCTCGATCGGGACACCTTCCTCCATCCCGAGCTTGAGCATGAGGCCGCTGATGCGCTCCGATCCGAAGATCCGCATCAGGTCGTCCTGAAGAGACATGTAGAAGCGGGACGATCCGGGATCGCCCTGGCGCCCCGCGCGGCCCCGGAGCTGGTTGTCGATCCGCCGGGCCTCGTGCCGTTCGGTGGCGAGGATGTGGACGCCGCCCACGGCCACCACGCGCTCCCGCTCGGTGGCGTCGATGTGCTTCCGAATGTGATCGAACTCCGGCGTCCCGGACACCTCCTCGATGCCGGCCTTCAGGGGGTGGACGGCCAGGAAGTCCACCGGGTTCTCGATCTCCGGATAGAAGCTCTTGGCCACCTTCTCCTTGACCGCTCGGGACAGGTCCCGGGCCGTGTCGAGGTAGCCGGCCAGGGGAGTGCCCTCCTGGGCCAGGGTCCGGAGGGCCAGAACGGAAGGGTGGTCGCCGGCGAACGACGCCATCAAGCCGAGATACCGCTTGGCGAGCTCCCGGCTCTCCTCCAGGTCGAGGGTCCGTTGCTGGAGCTCCCGGGCGAACTCGCTCGCCATCTCCTCTCCGACCTTGCGGGCGGCCTCATCGCGCTCCTCGTCGCTCGCCTGCTCCGGGGCTACACCTTCCTCGATGAGGCGTGCCCGCGCCCGGTGATCGGAGACGCCGCCGAGGATGATGTCCGTGCCTCGGCCGGCCATGTTGGTGGCGATGGTGATCGCGCCGAATCGTCCGGCCTGGGCCACGATCTCCGCTTCGCGCTCGTGGTACTTCGCGTTGAGGACGACGTGCTTGATGCCGGCCTTCTTGAGAAGGCCCGAGAGCTCCTCGGACTTCTCGATGGAGATCGTGCCGACGAGGACCGGTCGCCCCGTCTCGTGCAGCTCCTGGATCTCCGCCACCACGGCCTCGAACTTCTCCCGCTCCGTGCGGTACACCACGTCGGGGTTCTCGACGCGGATCAGGGGCCGGTTGGTCGGTATCGCCAGCACGTCGAGCTTGTAGATCTTGTCGAACTCCGCGGCCTCGGTCTCGGCGGTGCCCGTCATCCCGGAGAGCTTCGAGTACATCCGGAAGTAGTTCTGGAAGGTGATGGTTGCGAGAGTCTGGTTCTCGCGCTCGATCTTCACCTTCTCCTTGGCCTCGACCGCTTGATGAAGGCCGTCGGACCAGCGCCGGCCCGGCATCAACCGCCCGGTGAACTCGTCGACGATGACGACCTGCCCATCGTTGATGACGTAGTCCACGTCGCGCTGAAAGAGGCTGTGGGCCCGCAGCGACTGGTTCACGTGGTGCAGCACTTCCATGTTCGACGGATCCCAGAGATTCGTCAGCTCCAGGATCTTCTCGACGTGGGCCATGCCCTGCTCGGTCAGGGTGACGGTCTTGGCCTTTTCATCGACGATGAAATCGCCGGTCTTCTCCAGCTCGGCCCGCTCCTCGGCCTTCTTGTCGCCGGTGATTCGGGCGCCAGGCTTGAGCTTGGGGATGATGGTGTCGATCCGGTAGTACTTGTCCGTGGACTCCTCGGCGGGCCCGCTGATGATGAGGGGCGTCCGGGCCTCGTCGATCAGGATCGAGTCCACCTCGTCCACCACCGCCATGTTGTGCCCGCGCTGGACATAGCTGCCCAGATCGAACTTCATGTTGTCGCGGAGATAGTCGAATCCGAACTCGTTGTTCGTGCCGTAGGTGATGTCCGCCTTGTAGGCGTCCTGGCGGTCCTTGTCGTCCATGTCGTGCTGGATCACGCCGACCGTGAGGCCCAGGAAGCGGTACAGACGACCCATCCACTCCGAGTCCCGCTTGGCGAGGTAGTCGTTGACGGTGACGACGTGAATGCCCTTGCCCTCGAGGGCGTTCAGGTAGACGGCCAGCGTCGCGACGAGGGTCTTGCCCTCTCCGGTCTTCATCTCCGCGATGGTGCCGCGGTGAAGCGTGAGGCCTCCGATGAGCTGGACGTCGAAGTGGCGCATCCTGAGCACGCGCCAGCCCGCCTCTCGCACGGTGGCAAAGGCCTCCGGGAGCAGCTGGTCGAGGGTCTCTCCCCTGGCCAGCCGCTCGCGGAACTCGGCGGTCCGTGCCGCCAGCTGCTCGTCGCTCAGGGACTTGACGGAGGGTTCGAGGCTGCCGATCTCCTCGACAATCGGGCGCATGCGCTTGAGCTGACGGTCGGTACTGGTCCCGATGACGCGCGTGAGGATGGTGTTGATGATCATGTTTGCGAGAGAGTCAGCATATCAACCACTGTCGGGGATTGGAAACCCCCGGTGGCCGAAACGCCTGATTTTACAGAGGATGCCGGGCTGTCAGCCGAGCGAGCGGTACTCTTCCAGGATGAACTTGATGGGGTTCTGGAGCTGATCGTCGACCCACACCTCGTAGTGGAGGTGGGGCGCCGTCGAGCGGCCGGTGTTGCCCACGAAACCGATCACGTCGCCGCGCTGCACCCGCTGCCCCGGACGGACCTCGTAGCCCTCCAGATGTGCGTAGCGGGTGACGATGCCGAAGCCGTGGTCGATCACGATGGTGTTCCCGTAGGCCCCCCGCCGGCCGCGGTAGGTCACGACGCCGTCGGCCGGAGCGAGGACCTTCGTGCCCCTGGGGGTCGAGACGTCGATGCCAGGGTGAAAGTCGGGCATTCCGGTGAACGGGTCCTTCCGATTGCCGAACCTGTCGGAGAAGTAGCCCCGGACCGGCCAGATCGAGGGGGTCGACGCCAGGAGAACGGCCTGGTCCTCGAAGATCGCCTGGAGCCGGCTCGACTTCCTGGTGAGGGAGCTGATCGTCTGGTCCATGTCCTGGAGAGACGCGGCGATGTCCAGAGAGGGAGCCGTGGCGTCGAGGCGGGACACTCCGCCGACGCCGCCCAGGCCGGACTCGGGCAGCCTCTCCTCGACCCCGGCCATGAGGCCGAGCTTCGTGACCATGTTCTGGAGGGTCAGGACCCGGGTCTGCAGGCGTCCGGCGTTCTCCTCGTAGGCCCGAGCCTTGGCCGCCAGGGCCAGGTTCTCGCCCCGAAGTCGTGACAGCTCAGCGACTTCGACGTTGATCCAGGTGTAGTGGGCCACGATGCCCACCAGCGCCACCGCCAAGACGACGAGAGACCCCAGCACCCACTTGGTCAGGCGCACCGAGACCTGGAACTTGCGGAACTTCGCCTTGGCGTGAGGGACGACGATCAGTGTGTAGAACTCGTTGGCCATTCAGTCGCTCCGAGCAACCGGGTCCGGGCCCGGCCGCCCTGTCGCCGAAGGGGATCGGCGGTCCGGCGCCTCCCTGGAGGGGCTCCAAACTGAGCCGAGGGAGGCTAGCATGCCCGCCGCGCGACGGTCAAGGAAGGGGTTACGGGGAGGCCGGGTCCGGCTCGGCGGGTTCCCCGGCCCGAAAATGGAGGGCCTCGGTGACGTCCTGGGTGCTCAGTTTCTCCCGGCCCTCGAGGTCTGCCAGCGTTCGGGCCACGCGGAGCAGGCGGTCGAGGCCCCGGGCGGTGAGTCCCAGCCGGTCCACCGCGTGGCGCACGAGGCCAAGAGCCCGTTCGGGGGGGCGGGCGACCTCTCGCAGGGCCGCCGGCGAGAGCTCGGCGTTGCTGACGGCGCCGGTGTGGCCCTGCCGGGCCAGCTGGCGGTGGCGGGCCGACGCGACCCGTGAGGCCACGCGTGCCGACGACTCCCCCAGGGGGCCCTCGAGGGCGGCAAAGGCCAGGGGAGCGACCTCGACGTGCAGGTCGATGCGGTCCAGAAGAGGGCCGGAGAGCCGGCTGAGGTAGGCCTGGGCCTCCCGCGGAGTGCAGCGACACCCGAGCCGCACCGAGCCGCGCATCCCGCAAGGGCAGGGATTCATGGCCGCCACGAGCTGAAACCGTGCGGGGAGGGAGAGGGTTCCCCGACTGCGGCTGATGGTGATCCGCCCTTCCTCGAGCGGCTCCCGAAGCACCTCGAGGGCGCGTCTGGGGAACTCGGGCAGCTCGTCCAGGAAGAGGACCCCGCGGTGGGCGAGGCTCACCTCGCCGGGGTGGGGCACCTGGCCGCCCCCGGCCAGGGCCACGTAGCTGGCGGTGTGGTGGGGGCTGCGAAAGGGCCGGCCGACGTCTTCGAACGGGTGGCCCGCGGCGGATTGAATCGCGGCCACCTCGAGGAGCTCGTCGGGCCCCAGGGCGGGCAGGATTCCCGGGAGGCGCCGAGCCAGCATGGTCTTGCCCCCACCGGGGGGCCCCACGAGCAGGAGGTTGTGGCCGCCGGCGGCGGCGATCTCCAGGGCCCGGCGGGCGAGGGGTTGCCCTCGGACGTCCGCCAGGTCCGGGGGAGCGGCCGGGCCTCCTCCAGGGCGGGCCGGGGGTCGAGGCGGGGGCGACGGCGGGGCTTCCGAGCTCAGCAGGGCCACCGCCTCGGGAAGTGTCGCCACCGGATGGACGGCCAGGTCGGGGACCAGGGCGGCCTCGCGGTGGTTGTCCACCGGCACGATGACCGAGGCGAGTCCCTGCTGCCGGGCGAGCAGGACCATGGGGAGGACGCCCGAAACGGGCCGAACCGCGCCGTCCAGCGCCAACTCGCCCACCAGGAGGGCCCGGGAGAAGCGCTCCCGGGCGACCGCGCCGTCAGCCACGAGAAGGCCGACGGCGGTCGCCAGGTCGTACGACGACCCGAACTTGCGGAGGCTCGCCGGGGCCAGGTTGACGGTGATTCGTCGATCCCATTTGAACGTGTAGCCACAGTTGCGGAGCGCGGCTCGGATCCGGGCCTCGCTCTCCTTCACCGCGGAGTCCGGGAGGCCCACCATGACGAAACGAGGGAAACCTCCGGCCACGTCCGCCTCGACGTGGATGAGCCGGGCCTCGATCCCGAGGATGGCGGCAGTCAGTGTGGTGGCGAGCATCGGGTCCTCCCCCGGGGCGGTCCTCCCGCTGGGTGGGGAGCAAGCCGCCAGACAGGGCACGGTGGGAGAGGCCCGTGCGCGTGCAGCTCGAGCGTAGCCCGGCGAGGATCCGCACGAGGTCCGAAACGGCCCCGCGTTGCGCGCCTCTGGCGCCTCGGGCTAAACTTGTGGGGTTTCGGCCGAGTCATCGGCCCACCAGACATCATTCCATTCCGCAGGAGAGCGAGCATGACAACACGCCGTACCTTGGGGGTAGCCTTGGCTGCCACCCTCACCGGGGCCCTCGTGCTGCCCGCATGCAGCCGCAGCAAGCCCGTCGAGGTGAACCCGATCGTTCCATCCATCGAGGTGAGCGCCGAGCGCGCGCCCCTCGGCAGCGCCCTCGAGATCACCTACACGTGGACCGTCGAGTCGGGTGCGAAGAAGCTGGATCAGGGCTACAGAGCCATGGTCCACTTCCTCGACACCCACGAGGTGATGCTGTTCGAGGACGACCACACCCCAATTCCGCCTCCCTCGGAGTGGGAGCCCGGGGAGACCTACAGCTACACCAGGACCCGCTTCATCCCGGTCTACCCCTACGTGGGTGAGGTCGAGGTGCGAATGGGGCTCTACCCCCATCCGGGCCGCGGAGAGAGGCCGGCCCTCAAGGGAGACGACCGCGGGTTCCGCGAGTACAACGTGGCGACAATGGAGCTGCTGCCCCAGACCGAGAACATCTTCCTCGTCTACAAGGAAGGCTGGCACAACCCCGAGACCCATCCCGAGAACCCGGGAATCGAGCGGACGTGGACGAAGGGCGAGGCTCTCGTCTCCTTCAAGAACCCCAGGAAGGACGTCGTCGTCTACCTCGAGGCCGACACCTGCGTGGAGTGTTTCTCCTCCGCCCCCGAGCTGACGGTGTCGGTGGCGGACAACGTGGGCCTGGTCGTCCCGGTCGAGGAGCCCAGCATCTTCCTGAAGAAGATCCGGGTCAGCGCAGAGGACCTGGGCGACGAGGAGTGGGTGGACCTGCGGCTGACGATGAACGAGTCGTTCATCCCGAACCAGCTCGACCCGCCCCTCAACAACGACGACCGTGAGCTCGGCCTCAACGTCTACCATCTCTACGTGGGGGACGCGGACGCCTTCGGATCGGCCGAGGGCATCGTGGACGCGGAGCCCCTCGGGCCGGCGTCGCCGTCGACTCGGCCCTAGGAGCCCGTCGGGACGGGCAGGAGAGGGAGGCGGCAAAGCCGTCTCCCTTTTCATTTTGGAGGACCGCACAGGACGGGAGCGCGAAATGGACGAGTGGACGGGGAGCGACGGCCGCGTCGACGTGGCGGCCATCATGGCCGGGATCCGCGAGAAGAT
>CAXMOH010000177.1:0-6283 GCA_964194855.1 uncultured Hyphomicrobium sp. | reverse complement strand
AGCAGCTAGGCGTCGGCGAGGACGTGGATCTCCCAGAGGTCCCGGCTGCTCTTGCGCTGGATCGGCTTCATGGCCAGAAGGCCCGTCGGGCCGATGGCCTTCTCCAGGTAGTGCAGCTCGTCCAGGTTGGCCCGCACGTCGTTGCCCACCGCCACGGGCAGCCCTGCCTCGCGAGCCAGCAGCAGACCCTTGGCGCGGATCGAGAGCTCCAGGTGAATCTGCAGGAGACACAGCAGGTCCGCCACCACCGGCCCCGGGAAACGCGAGGTGAGCGAGCGGAGGTAGCCTCCCACCCGCGTCTCGCCGATCTGGCCGGATCGGACCGACTGCAGCAGCTCCAGGTCGGTGTCCAGGCCGAGCCCCAGCCACTCCCGGGTGGCCCTTTCGCTTCGCCCGAAGACCAGGATCAGGAGAGGGGGAAGGAGAGCAATCAGAAGCACCGTGGCCACGAGAGGATGAAGGAGGGAGTGGTTGTAGGCAGAGTGAATGACCGCCGCCACGACCAGGCCCGGCAGGAGATCGAGGATCTCTCCCTTGTCGCGGCGGTCGACCAGGCTCTTGCTGAGGATCGCGAAGATCGCGGTCGCGGCGCCGTGCATGATCGCGGTGCCGAAGCCACGCACGACCCAGACGAGCAGGCTCGGCGTGGTCAGGGCACGGAGGTACTCCAGGTTCTCGACCAGGGCGAAGCCGGTTCCCACGCCGAAGCCGAGGATCGCCGCGTCGACGAGGAAGCCCACCCGCTGGCGGCGGATGAGAAAGGCGATCCAGGCGGCCTTGGCCAGCTCCTCGACGATGGGAGCGACGTAGCGTGAGAAGACGGACCGTTCCATCTCGGTGAAGTCGAAAAGGGCTTCGTTCACGAAGGCGCAGGCGACAGCGGCCAGGCCGCCGAAGGCGATCGCTCTCACGACCGTCCGGAGCGGGACCAGCTTGAAGCTGTCCATGAAGACCAGGACCCCGAGGAAGACGAGCGCTGGCAGCAGGGCGAGGGCAGCCTTCAGCACGCTTCTTTATTCGACGGTGGCCCGAGCTCGCAGCGTCGCTTCGGCTCGTGCCGTCCCGGTCTCGACACGGACGGCGACCGGACCCGGGTTAGGCGCCAGAGTGACCAGATTCACGACACACCGCCCGGCCGTGGCCTGTCGGATGTCGACCCGCCCCGGCTCGATCGTGACGCCGCCCACCGCTTCGCCCCCGATGCACTCGAATCCCCGGGGCCGCAGACTGTTGGCGTCGACCTCCACGGTGATGTCGACGGGCTCCTCCGAAGCGATCTCGAGCACCGTCACGACCAGACCTCGTCCCCGCCGAAGGACGGCGGTGGCTCGGATTCCCGGCGCCTCGAGCCGTGCTTCGTCCACCACCGGAAGCGCTGCCGGGTCTTCGAGGGGCAGCAGGGTGCCCGAAATCGAGTCTCCGTCCAGCGGGTGCAGCCCGCGGCCAAAGAGGCCGGTGACCAGCAGCCCCGCCAGCAATCCCACCGCAAGGCTCGAGGCGAGGGCCAGAGCGGGCCGCAGGGCGACCCACTCCGACAGCCCCGAGAGCCAGCCCCCTCTCGTGCCGACGATCGCCCGTTGCCTCACCTGGCGCATCACGTCCCGGGCCAGCTCCGGAGGAGGGTCGACGAGGCCGACCTGCGACAGCGTGCGGCCCAATCCGAGGAGCGCCCTGTGGCTGCTCGCGAGCTCGGGCTCACGGGCCAGTCGCTCCTGAAGCTCCGCCGATTCCTTCTCGGTCGTCTCTCCGTCCACTTCGCGGTGGAGCAGCTCCCAGTCGGCAGGGGAAAGAGTCATGCGGCTTTCTCCGGCAGCAGCTCGCACAGGCGCTGGCGGGCTTCATAGAGTCGTGATTTCACGGTCTTCTCCGCGATCGTCAGGGTTCCGGCGATCTCTCCGTAGGACATCTCCAGAAAATGCCTCAGGATCACCACTTCCCGGTGGTCCGGAGTGAGCTGGAGCAGCGCCACCTGGACCCTCTCGGAGGCCTCGCGGGCCTCGAGGCTGGCGGCGGTGTTTTCCCGAGAGGGGAGGTCGATCCTGGGGTCCAGGGGCTCGATGCGCCGTCGCCGGTTGATCTGGTTCAGGCACTCGTTGACCGTGATCTTGTAGATCCAGCTGAAGAAGCGGAAACGGGGGTCGAAGCTCGACAGCTTCTCCCAGGCCTTCAAGAACGCGGTCTGGCTCGCGTCGCGGGCGTCCTCCGGATTGCCCAGCATGCGCAGGCCGAGGTTGTAGAGCACCCGCTGGTACCTCTCGACGAGAGTGCCGAACGCCTGGACGTCCCCTGCCAGGCATCGCGCCACGATGGCGTCGTCCCCGTCATCTGGAACTACACGAGAGCGCGAAAAAGGTTGGCGGGCTTCACTCACGGTCGGCTCGGGGGACGGTATCACGGAGGGTCGCCCAGGTGGGTGGGGTGCTATGATGCGCCACCAATACTGCCAGAGCCTCGGGCGAGCAGCACGTTCCTGCCAGGCATGGAGATGTCGGGCGTGTCCTCGGACGGGCCGGCAGCAAGTTCCATGGACACGTCCCACACGCTCGTCGTTCCCGCCACCGCAGACGGCCTTCGGCAGGCCGAGGACGGGCTCGACGAGTTCTCGGCTGCTCACGGACTGACCCGCAACGACACGTGGCCGTTCCACGTGGCGATCGACGAAATCCTTTCGAACATCGTGAAGTATGGCCTCACGGACGAAGGCGCCAGGGGCCAGGTCGAGATCCAACTGGTGCTCGCGGCGGATTCGGTGGAGATGGTCATACTCGACGATGCGGTGCCCTTCAACCCGCTCGATGTCCCACGTCCGGACACGGACCTGCCCGCGCGGGACCGCGAGATCGGCGGGCTGGGGATCGAGATCGTCAGGCGTCTGATGGATTCGATCGAGTACGACCGGCTGCACGACCGACAGAACCGGCTGAGGCTGCGCCGCAGGCTCGGCCTTTGAGGAGCTGAGGAGTCTCATGGAGATACTCGAGGAGAAGCACGGCGCGGTCACGGTTCTCGAGCCTCGGGGCCGGGTGGACTCGGTCTCCTCGTCGGAGCTGGAGAGCGCGTTGCTCCGGAACCTCGGGGCCGGGCAGTCACAGCTCGCGGTGAACCTGGAGGCGGTGGAGTACATCTCGAGCGCCGGACTGCGGGTCCTTCTGCTGCTGGTGAAAAAGCTGCAGCTCTCGGGCGGCCGCCTCGTGCTCTACGCGATGCCCGAGAGCGTCCGTCTCGTCTTCGAGCTGGCGGGCTTCTTGTCGTTGTTCGAGATCGAGGATTCGCGTGAGGCCGCCCTCTCCCGCTTCGAGTCTGGTCCACCGGCGAGCTGAGCGACCACGTGACAGATCCCGAGTCCTTCTTCCTGAGAGTGGAGCCCCCGGCAGCGCCGTCGTACCGGGTCGAGTGCGAGGGCGACAGCGTCGTCGTCGGACGCTCTTCCTCCGCCGACGTGCACGTGTCGGACCGCTACCTCTCTCGCAAGCACGCGCGCCTCTACCGTGCCGCCGACGGCTGGTACGTCGAGACCCTCAGCACACGCAGCCCGACGCTGCTCAATGGCAAGGCCATTGGAGGCCCGACCCGCCTGAACCCGGGGGACGTGTTGCGCCTGGCCGAAACCACCGTCCACATCGCTCCGTTCCTGAAGAGCCCGCCGCGTCGCGACCAGCCGGACCCCGCCGGCGGCAGCCGCATGTTCATGCCCGCGGCGACACTCCTCGACGTGGAGACGGCAACCACGGACCCGGCGACGCTCGAGCGGCAGACGAGTCGCCTCGCCCTGCTGAATGAAGTGCACCGGGCCCTCGCCCAGCCGATCTCACTCGAGGATCTGCAGGACCTGGTCCTCGACCGGGCGTTCGCTCACCTCACCCCCGAGGAGGGTCTCCTCTACCTCAGGAAACCCGATGGCGAGCTCTACCTGGCGGCAGTCCGACGCATTCCCGGCCTCCAGGCCGAGCCGTTTCAGTCCCGGTCTCTCGAAGCGGAGGTCGTGGGCAAGGGCCTGGCAGCGGTCGTCCAGGATGCCAGCAGCGACGATCGGTTCTCCGAAGCGAAGAGCATCATGCTCGCCGGTGTCCGGAGCATCGTCGCGGCGCCCCTCCTGGGCCCCGACGGCTGTCTCGGAATGATCGTCCTCCACTCCCGATCCCGGGGGCGTCAGTTCTCCGAAGAGGACATGGCGCTTCTCGTTTCGCTCGGCGCCGCCGCCGCCCTGCGGTTGAAGAACATCACTCTCGTCGAAGAGGCCGCCGAGCGCCGGCTCCTGGAGAGGGAGCTCGCTCTCGCCCACGAGATCCAGATGGGAATGCTCCCCACGGACTTTCCCGAGCGCGCCGAGATCGAAGTCGGGGCGGGGCTGCAGCCGGCGCAGTCGGTAGGAGGCGACCTCTACGACGTCGTCGATGCCGGCGACCGGGTGTGGTTCGTCGTTGGGGACGTCTCGGGCAAAGGGGTCGGCGCCGCTCTTTTCATGGCGGTGACGCGAACCCTCTTCCGAGCGATCGTGCCGTCCGCGAGCTCGATCAGCGACCTCTGCAATCGCATGAATATTGAGCTGGCCCGGGACAACGAGAAGGCCATGTTCGTGACCGCCTTCATCGGGTGCCTGGACCTGGGAATCGGCCATCTCGAGTTCGTGAACGCGGGACACATGCCCCCGGTGAGACTCGGCACCGACGGCAAGGTCGAGGTCCTCGAGGCCGTCCCGGGGCTCCCACTGGGGGCCATGGCCGACTACACCTACGTGCCCCAGCACCTGACCTTGCGCCCGGGTGACGGGCTGTTTCTCTACACCGACGGCATCACCGAGGCCGAGAACGCCGACCGCGAGCAGTTCACCGTCGCACGGATGCTGGAGAGCCTGGGGGGGGTCGTGTCCGCGTCGCCTTCCGATATCGTGGCAGCGGTCATCGCCGCCGTCGGCGCGCACGCCGGGGAGACCGCTCCCTCGGACGACTTGACGGCGTTGGCCCTTCGCTTTCGCAGCTCCTAGCCGTTTGCGTTAGCATCGGCCGTCCAGCGTACGAGGAAAGAAGGAGGGCGCATGGCAACGCGGGGAGCGTGGGGCTCGAACACCGGCTTCATCCTGGCCGCCGTCGGCGGGGCGGTGGGGCTGGGGAACCTCTGGGGCTTCGCCTACTCGGCCTCGCAGGGCGGCGGGGCGGCGTTCGTCGTTCTCTACTTCATCATCGTCCTGTTCGTCGGCCTCCCCGTGCTCACCGCCGAGCTGGTCATCGGACGCCAGACCAAGCGAAGCCCCATCGCGGCGCTGGCGGCCGTCGGGGGAGACCGGCTGAAGTGGGTCGGGGTCATGTTCGTCCTCGTGGGCTTCGGGATACTGTCGTTCTACTCCGTGATCATGGGGTGGACGGGCCGGCTCCTGCTTGGATTCCTGCGTGGAGCCGTGCCCGAGGACACCGCAGCCCACTTCGCGGCGATCAGCGAAGGCCCCGAGGCGATTTTCGCCCACCTCGTCGGGATGCTGATCACCATCCTGGTCATCACACGCGGGGTCCAGAGAGGCATCGAGCGCGTGTCGGTGGTTCTGATGCCGACGCTCTTCTTCCTGATCGCTGCCCTTGCGGTCTGGGCGTCCACCCTCTCGGGGGGTGGCCCGGGCTACGCCTTCTACCTCCAGCCCGATCTGTCGCGCATCCTCGACGCAAAGACGATAACCGGGGCCGCAGGCCAGGCGTTCTTCTCGCTCTCGCTGGGCATGGGGGCGATGATCACCTACGCCTCCTATCTTCCCGGCCGTGGGAGCCTGCCCGCCAAGGCCGGCCTCATCGCCCTGTCCGACACGATGGTGGCCTTCGTCGGGGGACTGGTCACGTTCCCCATCGTCTTCCATTTCGGTCTGCAGCAGCAGGTGAGCGACAGCGCCATAGGGGCCCTCTTCATCGCCGTCCCCCGGGGGTTTCTCTCTTTTGGAGGAGCGGGGCAGATCGTGGGCGTCGTCTTCTTCACGGCGCTCTACATTGCCGCCCTGACGTCGGCCATCTCGCTCCTCGAGGTGGTCTCGTCCGCCGCCATCGACTCGCTGGGCTGGACCCGAACACGGGCCGGATGGATCGCCGGCGGGGCCATCGCTCTCGCCGGCATCCCGGGGGCTCTCTCGAGCGACTGGGTCGGCTTTCTCTTCCAGCTGGTAGGCCAGACGTTCCTCGTCCTGGGCGGGCTGCTGCTGGCCCTGATCGTGGGCTACGTCTGGAAGGACCAGGCCCGCACCGAGCTGCTCGCCGGCTTCGAGAACCCCGCCGCTGCCACCGCCTGGATCTGGCTGCTGCGCACC
>CAXMOH010000176.1:0-2731 GCA_964194855.1 uncultured Hyphomicrobium sp. | reverse complement strand
CCACCGTGGCCTCCCACGGGGATCATCGGATCGCCATGGCCCTGGCCATCGCCGCTCTCGCCGCCGAGGGGGCCTCGGAGATCGAGGGCGCCGAGTGCGTCGACGTCTCCTTCCCCGAGTTCTTCGGCCTGCTCGAGCAGGGGACCGGGCGTGGGTGAGCTTCCCGCCCGGATCATCCTGGTGGGGTTCATGGGCGCGGGCAAGAGTGTCGTCGGCGCCCGGCTGGCCCAACGGCTCGGCTACCGGTTCGAGGACATGGATCGGCGCATCGAGAAGCGGACCGGTCGCTCGATCCCGGCACTGTTCGAGGAGCGGGGCGAAGAAGCCTTCCGCGAGGAGGAGGAGCGCGAGGCGGTCTTCCTGGCCCAGCTCGACCGGCGCGTGATCGCCACGGGAGGGGGCGCTTTCGCCCGACCCGGGACCCGAGCCCGGCTCCAGGAGGGGGCGGTCACGGTCTGGATCCGCATCGAGTTCGACACGCTGATCGAGCGGATCCGCCCCGACGGGACCCGCCCTCTGGCCGGGAACCGTGAGATAATGCGGGCCTTGCTGGCCGAGCGCGAGCCCTCCTACTGCCTGGCTGATCTGGTCGTGGACACCGGCCGGGGGACGACCCCGGCTGGGGTTGCCGAGCGGATTGTGGACTTGATCGAGAAGCGCGCCGCACAGGAGAACGCCGCGAAGCAATGAGGTATCTGATCCTCTCGGATATTCACGCTAATCGTGAGGCGTTGTCCGCAGTCCTGGCCAGGGTGCGACGGAAGCGGTGGGACAAGGTCGTCTTCCTCGGCGACCTGGTGGGCTACGGCGCCAACCCCAACCAGACGGTCGACATGGTCCGGGCACTCAAGCCCCTTCAGGCCATCCGCGGCAACCACGACAAAGTCTGCTCGGGCGTCGAGGACGGCGAGATGTTCAACCGTGTGGCGCTTCAGGCCGCCCAGTGGACCCGGCTCCGCCTGACGAGCTCCAACATCAAGTGGCTCTACTCGCTGCCCGAGGGCCCGGCCGTGGTCGACGGGGCCTTCGCGATCGCACACGGCACGCCGATCGACGAAGACGCCTACATCTTCGGCGAGATCGAGGCCCTCAACGTCTTCCGCCAGACCTCGTTCCCGCTGTGCTTCTTCGGCCACTCCCACTTCCCGGTGGTGTTCGGCCTCTCCCCCGATGCGATCCACACGATGCTCACCACATCGCCCACGTTCCGGATCCGCCTGGAGCCGGGCATGCGGTACCTCGTGAACCCCGGTTCGATCGGTCAGCCTCGCGACGGGAACCCCCTCGCCTCCTTCGCCATGTACGACTCCGATGCGACGACGGTGACGATCTATCGAGTCCCGTACCGGGTGGAGAAGACCCAGAAGAAGATCCTCGACGCCGGGCTGCCGAGCCCCCTGGCCGATCGACTCGCCCTCGGCCGCTGACGGCGGAGTCGGACAGTCGCTCAGAGTCGCGAACCGACCCTGGCCGGTCGCCGGAGCAGGACAAGAGTGTCACTCTGACGCTCTACGGCCAGGTCAGGTCCAGACCGGAGGCTCGGACGAGCTGGAGAAGCAGGTGCACCGGAAGGCCTGCGACGTTCGAGGGCGAGCCCTGGATCTCTTCGATGAAGAGCGCCCCTTTTCCTCCAATGTGATAGGCACCAGCCTTGTCGAGGGGCTCGCCGGTGGCGACGTACCAGGCCACGTCGTCGTCGGTGAGCGGCGCAATCGTGACCTGGGTTCGCTCGACACCCGAGTGCGCCTGGTCCCGGCCCACGAGGCAGACTCCGGTCACCACCTCGTGTGTGCGACCGCTGAGCCGGCGCAGCATGGCGCGGGCCTCCTCCTCATCGACCGGCTTGCCCAGGACGTCGTCGTCGCAGAGCACGATCGTGTCGGCAGCCAGGACGGGCAGGTCTTCGTCCTCGGAGACGGCGAGGGCCTTGGCGCGAGCGAGCCGCTCGGCTGCGGTGGAGCCGTCTTCTCCGGGCAGCAGCGACTCGTCGACGTTTGCCGGCCTCACGGTGAACGAGACGCCCAGCTCCTGAAGGATGTGGGCGCGGCGTGGCGAAGCCGATGCCAGAACGAGGAGCCGCGTCCCCGGGCCGCGCTCAGCCACCACGGAAGACGGTGATGACGCGGGTCACGAGCGCTCCCGCCCCGCTCGTCTTGGTGACGAGCTCGTCCGCGCCGTGCTCCTGGCGCGCCTCCTTCTGGGTGGACACCGCCTCTCGCGTCCAGAGGATGATGGGGACGTCGACCCACTCCATGGTCGCCTTGATCATGTTGATCAAGTCCTTGCCCCCCATCTCGCCGCCGAGGCCCAGCTCGAGGATGATCACGTCCGGCTTCTCGGCGGCGATGGCCGCCAGGGCCGCGTTGCCTTCGTCGACGCTTCGAACGGGGACGTCGGCCTGCTTCAGCTCTTTCTCGGCGGCCTCACGGGTCTTGGGATCGTCGTCCACGAGGAGCACGGTCTTCTGTCGTCGCGCACGGATCGGACTCAGGATCTGGGTGTCGTCCGGGGTGGCCGCCGACGACGGCGGAATCGACTTGCCGCGGCCCACGAGATCCAGGATCTGAAGCTGGGTGGCACGGAGCATCTGGAGCTCGCGCAGCACCTCGTCCAGCGTGGCCGCCGTCCCGATGGACCCGCTTGCCCCCGGCGCGTCGGCGGGGGGCGCGGGCGCCGGGGCGGCCGCCTCGGGTGCCTCCGCTTTCTCGTCCTCCTCGCCCGCTTTCGCCGG
>CAXMOH010000175.1:0-9399 GCA_964194855.1 uncultured Hyphomicrobium sp. | reverse complement strand
CCCCATTCGCGAAACCCCCAACGCCCGAGAGATAATCAACAACGCATGTCGATTCGCCCCATCATCAAATATGGCGAGCCCGTCCTCCACGCCCCCGCCGCCTCCGTGGAGACCCTCGACGCTTCGATCCACACCCTCCTCGCCGACATGGTCGAGACCATGTACGCCGCCCCCGGCATCGGCCTGGCTGCCACCCAGATCGGCGTCGCCCTTCGCGTCATCGTGATCGACCTCTCGGTGGGCGAAGACCGGACCCAGCTGATCCAGCTCGTCAACCCCGAGCTGGTCGGGCAAGACGGCGAGCAGCGAGAAGAGGAGGGGTGTCTGTCCGTCCCCGGCTACGGCGGCTCTCCCACCCGTCCGGCCCGGGTCGAGGTCAAGGGACTGGCCCCCGACGGCACCGAGCGGACCTATCAGGCCACCGAGCTCCTGGCCCGGGCCTTCTGCCACGAGATCGACCACGTCGAGGGCGTCCTCTTCGTCGACCGCCTCTCCCCGCTGAAGCGCGATCTCGTCAAGCGTCGCCTCCGCAAGCGCGCCCGAGACGGCTGGGAGGCCTGAGCGCTTGCGCATCGTCTTTCTCGGCAGCGGCGCCTTCGCCGTCCCGTCCCTCGAAGCGCTCCTCGACGCCGGTCACGAGCTCGCGTGCGTGGTCACCCAGCCCGACCGCAGGAGGGGGCGCGGCCAGTCCCTCGGCTCGCCACCGGTGAAGCTCGTTGCCCAGGAGCGTCGCCTCCTGCTCCTCCAGCCCCACCGCGTCCGCGAGCCCGACGCCCAGACCGCTTTGCGCGACCTCGCCCCCGACCTTCAGGTCGTGGTCGCCTACGGACAGATCCTGCCCCGCAGCGTCATCGACCTCGCCCGCCTCGGGACCGTGAACGTCCACGCCTCGCTCCTGCCCAGCTTTCGCGGAGCGGCGCCCATCCAATGGGCCATCGCCAGGGGCGAAACCGAGACCGGTGTCAGCACCATGCAGATCGACGAGGGCCTCGACACCGGCCCCGTTCTGCTCCAAAGAGCGACCCCCATCGGCCGCGACGAGACCGCGGCCGACCTCGAGCCTCGGCTGGCCCGGCTCGGCGCCCAGGTCCTCCTCGAGACGGTGCGTGGCCTCGAGGCCGGCGAGCTGCGCCCGACGCCCCAGGACCACGAGCGCGCCACCCTGGCGCCCCTCCTGAAGAAGGAGGACGGACGCCTGGACTGGTCCCGCCGCGCACAGGAGCTCGATTGCCGCGTCCGAGGGTTCCAGCCCTGGCCCGGCAGCTTCTTCCCCCTCGAAGGACGTGGGACCGTCAAGGTCCTGGCCGCTCGCGCCCTCGACGGAGAGAGCGCCGACGAGCGGGCACCGGGCCGCCTCCTCGACGTTGGATCCGAGGGCCTTCAGGTGGCCTGTGGCGCGGGCTCGCGGCTCCTGGTCACCAGCGTGCAACCCGAGAGCCGTCGTCCCATGAGCGCAGCCGCGTTCGCTGCCGGCGCCCGCCTCCGCCCCGGTCTCGATCTTGGCTGAGACCCGAGGCCCGACCCCGGCGCGGCGGCTCGCGGCGTCGGTCCTCGCAAAGGTGGCGAGCGAGTCGGGCACCCTCGCCGATGCCCTGGCGGACGAGGCCATCGAGAGACTCGACGTCCGGGAGCGGGCGTTCCTCCACGAGCTGGTCCTGGGCACTCTGCGTCGACGAGGGTGGCTCGATCACGTCCTCGAGTCCCTCACCAATCGGCCGCTCGTTGAAGCACGCCCTGCGATCGGCAACGCGCTCCGCCTGGGCGCCTACCAGCTCCTATACCTGCGCGTCCCACACCACGCCGCCGTGTCGGAATCGGTGGCTCTCGCACGGGCAGTCGACCCCCGAGGAAAGTCCCCGGGCTTCGTGAACGCCGTCCTGCGACGACTCCAGCGGGAGGGTGCTCCTCCGGAGCCGAATCCGGACGACGACCCGCTCCTCTGGCTGAAGACCGCTGGTTCGCTTCCCCCCTGGGTCGCCGAGCGCTGGCTGGCCCGCCTCGGGGCGGAGGACGCCATCGCCCGGGCCCGGGCCTTCCTGCAGCCGCCGCCCCGCGGTTTCCGCTTCAACCCGCGGGTCACGGACGCAGTCGCACGCGCCACCGCTGCCGGTCTCGCCATGCGGGAGAGCATCGTGCCGGGCGCCTGGGAGGCGAGCGAGGGCCCTCTCCCGCGCCTCGTCGCCGAGGGTGTCGCCTACGTCCAGGACGTGGGGTCGCAGCTTGTGGCGCGGCTCGCGGCGCAGGCTGGCGCCGTGCTCGACGCCTGCGCCGCGCCGGGCGGGAAGGCGCTCCTGATCGCCGACGAGATCGGATCCTCGGGCCACGTCTTCGCCTCGGAAGCGGCCCCGCGACGCTTGCACACCCTGGCCGAGCTGTCGGCTCGATGGGGTGCGCCGAACATCAGCGTCATCGGAGCGGATGCCCTCCACCCCCCGTTTCGGCGGCCCTTCGACACCGTCCTGGTCGACGCTCCCTGCAGTGGTCTCGGGACGCTTGGGCGTCGCCCCGACATCCGCTGGCGCATTCGGCCGGACGACGTGGAGCGTCATGCCGCACGGCAAAGAGCCCTCCTCGAGGCTCTGTACCCCCTCGTCCGGCCCGGTGGAAGGCTCGTCTACTCCACGTGCTCCGTCGAGGACGAGGAGAACGAGGGTGTCGTCGAACCCTTCCTCCAGGCCCACCCCGGCTTCGCGCCTGCGCCGCTCCCCGAATGGGCCGCCCGCTTCGCCGTCGGTCCCTTCGTGAAGATGAACCCGGCGCGGCACCGTGGCGACGCCTTCTTCGCCGCCTGCCTGACTCGGGGCGCCTGATCGCGTCCAAAAACATGTGGTAACTTGGGGATTCGCTGATACCCACGGGAACGCCCACGCCTTGACCGTCAAAACTGTCCTTCGCTTTCTCGCGCGAAACGCCGTGCTCGGCGCCGCGCTCCTCATTACGCTCGGTGCGAGCGCGGTGTTCACCATGAGGGTCGTGCTCTCGGCACGGGACGTGGCCGTCCCCGGCCTGGTCGGGCAGGCCCTGCCGAACGCCAGCTCCATGGCCGCCCAGAGGGGGCTCGCCGTTCGGGTCGAGGGTCGGCGGCACGACGGGGAGGTTCCCGCGGGGCGTGTCCTTGCCCAGCAACCCCCCGCCGGACGGACCCTGAAGTCCCATCGCCACCTGCGCGTCTGGGTGAGCCTGGGACCCCGGCGCATCGTCGTCCCCCGGGTGGAAGGGCAGTCGGTGCGCACCGGGCGAATCGCGCTGGAGCAGGCGGGGGTGCCGGTGAGCCACGTCGTCGAGGTGGATGACCCGGCGCCCGAAGACCAGATCCTCGTCCAACGTCCAGCGTTTGGCGAGACCGACGTGCCCGGAGACGGGGCGTCGCTCCTCGTGAGCCGAGGCCGGGGCCGCGCCGACTACGTCATGCCCGATCTCATCGGCCGCCCGGCCCGGGGAGTGATGGCGGCGCTGCTGGCTGCCGGCTTCAAGGTCGCGGACGTGCGTTACCGGAGCTACCCGGGTGTGGCTCCGGGGATCATCCTGCGCCAGCTGCCTCCCGCCGGGCACCGGATCAATCCCCGGACCCCGCTGAGCCTCCACGTCAGCAGGGCCGCTTCGTGATACTCGCCCCCTCGATCCTCGCTGCCGATCTCGCTCGGCTGGGCGAAGAGGTCGCCGCCGTGGAGCGGGGCGGCGCCGGGGTCGTCCACGTGGACGTCATGGACGGCCAGTTCGTTCCGAACCTGACCCTGGGTCCCGCCGTGGTGAAGGCCGTGCGCCGGGTGACCGAGCTGCCGATCGATGTCCACCTCATGGTCGAAAGGGCGGAGCGCCACCTGGACGCGTTCGTCGACGCCGGGGCAAGCTGGGTGAGCGTCCACGTCGAGGCCGTGTCCCACCTCCAGCGGGCCGTGGCTCAGCTTTCGAAGAGGGGCGTCGAGGCCGGCGTCGTCCTCAATCCCTCGACACCGCTGTCAGCGCTCGAGGAGATCCTCCCCGAGGTCGACTACGTCCTCTTGATGTCGGTCAACCCGGGGTTCTCGGGACAGGCCTTCATCCCGTCGACGTTGGACAAGCTCCGCCGCCTTCGCAAGATCATCGACGATCGCGGGCTGCGGGCCAGGATCGAGGTGGACGGCGGCGTGTCCAGGGAGAACATCCGGAGCGTCGTCGAGGCCGGCGCCGAGATCGTCGTGGCCGGGTCCGCCTCCTTCGCGGCAGGCGATCCCGAGACCGCGGCGCGGGGTTTGATCGAGGCGTGCGCGTGAGCGCAGCTTCGTCCTCCAGCATGCGGGTCCGCTACGCCGAGACCGATCAGATGGGTGTGGCGTGGCACGGGAACGTCTTCGCCTGGTTCGAAGTCGGCCGTACCGACCTGCTTCGCGAGAGGGGCATGACCTATCGCGAGCTCGAGGCCCGGGACGTGAAGCTGCCCGTCATCGAGGCGAGCGCGTGCTACATCCAGCCGCTCCTCTACGACGACCTCATCGAGGTCCGAACGAAGGTGCGCCGCCACTCGGGAGCCCGCATCTGGTTCGACTACGAGATCCACCGGGAGGCCACCGAAGGGCCGCTCGTCACCGGTCACACGACGCACGCGGCCATCAACCAAGCGGGGCGACCCCGACGCCTGCCGGTCGATCTGCGGAGCCTCCTGTCGTGACCGCCGTCGTGACCGGCGCCGCCGGTTTCATCGGCTCGCACCTCACCGAGAGCCTGCTCGCGGACGGGGTGGAGGTGATCGGAATCGACTGCTTCACCGACTACTACGCCCGCTCCGTGAAGGAGGAGAACCTGGCTCGGCCCCGGGAGCACTCGGGCTTTCGGTTCGTCGAGGGAGCGCTGCAGGATCTCGACCTCGCGCCGCTGCTCGAAGGAGCCGATCACGTCTATCACCTCGCCGCCCAGGCCGGCGTCAGGGCCTCGTGGGGGAACGAGTTCTCCCTCTACACCGACCACAACGTGCTCGCGACCCAGCGGCTCCTGGAGGCAGCGCTCGGAGCAGGGCGACCGCGGGTCGTGTACGCCTCCTCCTCGTCCGTCTACGGGGTGACACCCACGCTCCCCCTCCGTGAGGACGGGCCGTGCCGGCCGGTCTCGCCCTACGGGGTCACCAAGCTGGCGGCCGAGCACCTCGGGGTGCTGTACCACCGCACCTACGGCCTGCCCACCGTGAGCCTTCGATACTTCACGGTCTTCGGGCCCCGGCAGCGTCCCGACATGGCCTTCCACCGTTTTTTCAAGGCCGCACGAGCCGGGGAGCCGATCCACGTCTTCGGCGACGGCAAGCAGACCCGGGATTTTACCTTCGTCTCCGACATCGTCGCGGCCACCCGGGCCGCCGCGGTTTCCGGACAGCCCGGCTCCGTGTATAACGTGGGGGGCGGGGAGCGCGTGGAGCTCAACCACGTTCTGAAGCTGATCGGGAAGATCAGCGAATGCCCGCTCGAAATCCAGCACGAGGAGAACCAGAAGGGCGACATGCGAGACACGTTCGCAGACACGACCGCCGCGCGCCGTGATCTCGGCTTCGAGCCCCGCGTCCGCCTCGAGGACGGCCTGGCCCGGGAATGGGACTGGCTGGGAGCACGGCGTTGAGAGATCGTCTCCTGGCGGGACTGATCGCCCTGGGAGTCACGGCGGGCTGCGCCACCTCCGCCGTGGACCTCGAGAAGCTCTCGAGCCCCTCGGACCAGGTGGTCTGGGAGGCGGGTCTGGCGGCGGTGGAGGAAGAGGCGTGGGAACCGGCCCGGCAGTACTTCCGCCGCATCATCGACGCGTTCCCCCAGAGCCGGTACCAACCCCAGGCGCGCATCGCCCTGGCCGACGCGTACCTCGCTCAAGGCGGCCCCGGAAACGCCATCCTGGCCGTGTCCCAGTTCCGGGACTTCCTCAACCTGTACCCCTCGGCCGAGAAGGCGGACTACGCCCAGTTCCAGAGTGCCGAGGCCTACTTCAGCCAGAAGAACGCCCCTGACCGGGACCAGACCTCGACCCTGCAAGCGCTCGAAGAGTTCACGCGGCTGCTCGACGTTTATCCCGACTCGCCGTTCGTCGAGCCGGCCCGGGTGCGCATCCGCGAGTGCCGCCAGACTCTTGCCCTCTCCCAGTTCCAAGTGGGCTATTTCTACGCCAAGACGCGCAAGGCCTGGCGGGCCTCGATCTCGCGGTACGAGAAGATCCTGCAGGACTATCCCGACTTCGACGACCTCGACGAGGTGCTTTTCCGGCTCGGCGAAGCCCAGGCGGCGGCGGCCCGGTTCGCCGAGGCTCGCCCGACGTTCGCCCGGCTCAAGGAGGAGTATCCGAAGAGCAAGTGGCTGGGAAAGGCCGATGAGATTCTGGCGAAGATGCCGGAGATGGCCGCTCCCATCGAGGACGTGGCCGCGCCTGCCGCGGAGCCCGCGCCTACCAACTCGGCCTCGGCTGACGGACCGCCGCCGGAACTCTAACCTCAAGTGTCACTTTGGGGAATCGCCTAAAAAGCGCTTGACGAAAGCCTTTTCTCCTGATAGGGTCCCGCTGAGCCCAGGTCTCACGGGGACCGTTTGGGTTTCGTTGAGGATGGAGCAGGTTCCGTCCGGGAGGGAAGGCAGTGAGACCGAACGTGATTCTCGGTGGTGTCTTCGCGCTGGCAGCCGCGGGGACGATTGTCGCTGCGCAGGACGGCCCGCCCGCGGGGATCCAGAGCGGACCCGCCACGGTGGCTACCCATTGGACGAAGAACACCTCGTATCCCACGACGATCCCCGAGGGGGCGACGTACCACATCGTCGAGCAAGGCGACACCCTCTGGGACCTGTCCGCGCGCTACCTCGACAACCCCTACCTCTGGCCTCAGCTGTGGGACAACAACAAGCACATCGGGGACGCCCACTGGATCTACCCCGGCGACCCGGTCCTGCTTCCCGCCGTGGCCGTGATCTCCGAGGGGGCTGGCGAAGAGCTCGCCCTCGGCGGACCCGAGGGTATCGTCGAGGAGTTCGGCATGGAGGGCGCCGGCGAAGGTGAGCTCGGAGCGGTCGGTGGCCCCGGGGCGTCCCTTGGGCCCGTCACGGAGGAGACCGCGCTGCAGTGCGCCATGTACGTCACCGACGACGGCGAAGACGAGAGCCTCTACCTCCTCGGCTCCGAGCTCGGCGGCGACAAGGTCGCCCTGGCCGAGCGCGACATCGTCTACCTGAGCAAGGGCAGCAACGCGGGCGTGCGGGCGGGTGACCTCTACTCGCTCCACCACACGGCGTACGCAGTGAAGCACCCGGTCACCGGACGGATGCTCGGGATGAAGGTCGAGACGTCCGGCTGGTTGAAGGTCATCCTGGTCCAGGAGGACACCGCCACGGCCGTCATCGAGGAGTCCTGCCTCGACATCCACGCCGCGGACTATCTCAAGCCTTTCGAGCGCGTGAACGTCCCGATGGTCGTGCGGCGGCCTCCCTCCGACCGACTCACTCCGCCCACGGGCAGGGTCGAGCGCTTCATCGTCGACCTCCAGGACGACGCCACCATGGCCGGCGAAGGCACGTTCGTCGTCATCGACGCCGGATCGAACGACGGTGTCTCGCCGGGCACCGTGTTCTCCATCTACCGGATCATCTACCCGTCGGTCCCCACCCCGCGAAACGTGATCGGCGAGGTGACCGTCGTAGCCGCACGAGACACCACCGCCACCGCCAAGATCACCTACTCCCGCCAGGAGATCATGGTCGGCGATCAGGTGGAGATGCGCTGAGGCGAAGCGGACCACCGGGCCGGGCATGCCCGCCCGCGGAGCCGGCCGAGAGGCCTTTCTTATTTGGACGGTGCCCGAACGACCTGACGCCAGAAGCGCAGGAAGTAGTCGGCTCCCGACACCAGGGTGATCAGCACGACGGCCCACAGGACGACGAGCCCCGGCGGCCGCAGCCCCGGGTGCGCTGGCGACAGCATCAACATCAGCACGGCGACCACCTGGACGACCATCTTGGCCTTCCCGAGGATCGAGGCGCGAATGAGCACGCCCTTCCCCGCCGCCACGTTCCGAAGCGCCGTCACCGCGAGCTCACGGGCCACGATGATCATCACCATCCAGGCTGGCACCAGGCCCATCTCCACGAGGGACAACAGCGCGGCAGCGATGAGGAGCTTGTCGGCGAGCGGGTCGAGCAGGATGCCGAGCTTCGTGACCTCGTTCCGTCGGCGGGCGAAGTAGCCGTCGAGGTAGTCCGTGAGCACCGCAAGCCCGAAGATTCCCGCCCCCAGGTAGACGTGGCCCTCCACGCGCGTCAGGAGGACGACGACCAGGAGGGGCACGAGAAACATCCGGAGCAGCGTCAGGGCGTTCGGCAGGTTCACTGGGCGGACGATAGTGAATGGAGCCCGGGCGAGTCAACATCCGTCCAGCGAGGGCGGCGGCCACCCGGCTGGTGCTATGATCTCGGGCTTCAGGGCGCCTCGCCACGATCATGAAAGCAGTCATCCTCGCCGGGGGCGAAGGGACGCGGCTGCGTCCCCTCACTCTCTCGGCACCCAAACCCGTCGTCCCCGTGGTCGATCGCCCATTCCTCCGTCACCAGCTCGATCTGCTGGCCGGGGCGGGCGTCTCGGAGGTCGTCTTCTCCGTCGCCTATCAGCCGGAGCGTGTGGAGGCCGTTTTCGGAGACGGCGCCGCGTTCGGCATCCGGATCCGGTACGCCGTGGAGTCCACACCTCTCGGCACCGGTGGAGCGGTCAAGAACGCCGAGCCCCTGCTGGACGAGCGGACGATCGTGCTGAACGGCGACGTCCTGATGGACCTGGACCTGGCCTCGGTCGTCGCCCGGCACGACGCCGAGAAGGCCTCGGCCACCATCGTCCTCACCCCCGTCCCCAACCCCTCGGCCTACGGGCTCGTGGAGACGGACGCCCAGGGCCGAGTTCTCCGCTTCCTGGAGAAGCCGAAGCCCGAAGACATTCGGACGAACAACATCAACGCCGGGGTCTACATTCTCCAGACGCAGGTTCTGGAGCTCATGCCTCCGGGCGTCAAGTACTCGATCGAACGGGGCTTCTTTCCCGCGCTCCTCGAGCGGGGAGACAGGGTCCTCGGGCCCGTGCACGAGGGGTACTGGATCGACATCGGCACGCCGGAGAAGTACCTCCAGGTCCACCGGGACATCCTGGCTCGGCGATTTCCGGTGGCTCTCGACGGCGAAGAGAGCGCCGGGGGGTGGATCCACCGCGAGGCCCGGGTGGACGACGACGCGATCACCGAAGCGCCCTTCTACGTCGGGCCCGGGTGCGATGTGGCCGGCGGCGCCCGCATCGGCCCTGACGCGGTCCTCGTGGGCGAGGTCACCGTCGCGGAGGGGGCGAGGATCCGCGACAGTGTCGTCTGGCGGGGCGCGTCGATCGGGCCCGATGCGGAGGTCGAGGAGTCGTTGATCGGGCCCGGGG
>CAXMOH010000174.1:0-8965 GCA_964194855.1 uncultured Hyphomicrobium sp. | reverse complement strand
GCAGGAGGCAACCCATGAGGCTGGCATCGACCACGCGGGCCTCGCGAGGCGAACGCCCCTCCAGCGCGGCCGGGAGGTCCACGCTCACTCGACGCTCACGCCGGTTCTCTCGCCCGTCGACACCGCCCGAACCCTCGCGCTCGATCACCGATTCCTGCCCACGAACCGGAATTCTAGGCGGCCCTGTGCCCTTGCTCAAGCTCCGGCTCAGCCCCGGTCCGGCCCCTCCGCCTCTGACGTCGCCGGCGTTCGGCCGCCTCGACGCCTTGTGAGCCAAGGGGCCAAAACCCTATAATTCACAGTCGGAGAGTAGTTTGGCGCGAGCGCGGTCGGGCAGACGAGTCCCCGCCAGGGGACGAGCGGCGAGGAAGCCGGAGGGGTCGCCACGCCCTCCGCGTGTCTTCGGTCTGCGTGCGGACCCGATCGCCGAGCTCGAGGAGCGCGCTCGCACGATTCGCGACCCCGTGAAGAAGCTCCGCTTCGTCCGTCAGTCTCTCGCACGCTACGAGACCCTGGACGAGCGCTTCCAGGCCGTTCCCCTGGCTCCCGTTCGATGGGCTCTCTACCGGATGAGCCGTCTCGACAGGGCGAGGGCCCTCTTCTCCACGAACCCCAACGGCGCCCTGAACACGCCACCGCCGCGGCGCCCGGCGGTGGCCCCGCGGGTGAGGCAGGCCACCAACTGGGCAGCCGCCCTCGTCGTGGTGGCGACTGGCCTCGCTCTGGCCGCCTATCCCCGCGCTCAGCCGCCGGATGCGGCGGCGCCTGCGCCCCGCGGCCCGGTGGCGGAGCACCTGCCCGCTCCGCAGACGGGGCTCCCAAGCCAGGGGGTGTGGCTGGTGGATTCGGGCGAGGACTTCGAGCTCTACAGCAACGGCCTCCGGATCGACACGTCCTACGTCACGGCCGGCGATCCCCGGCACTACCGGGTCTTCTCGGTCGCCGGGGAGATGGGGCCCGAGGTCTTCGAGCGCCCCATCGGCCTCGTGTACCACACCTCCGAGAGCGACATCTGGCCGCTGGAGGAGTCCTTCAACGGCAAGCTGAGAGACTCGAGCCAGAACCTGCTTCGCTACCTCCGCAAGCATCAGGTGTACCACTATCTGATCGACCGCTTCGGTCAGGCGTTCCGGGTCGTGGAAGAAGCGCACCGGGCCAACCACGCCGGCATGTCGATCTGGAGGAGCGGGGAGCGGGTCTGGCTGAATCTCAACGGACCCACGATCGGTGTGAGCTTCGAGAGCCGCTGGGAGGGAGCACGGGCTCTGCCCATCACGCAGGCCCAGCTGGAATCCGGGCGCCGGCTGACCGACTACCTCCGGGACAAGTGGGCGATCGCTCCCGACATGTGCGTCACCCACGGCCTGATCAGTGTCAACCCCCGTCGGCATCTGATCGGCCACCACGTGGACTGGGCGAAGGGGTTTCCGTTCGCCGCATACGGGCTGCCCGACCTCTACCAGCGCACGGCGCCGGCGGTGGAGCTGTTCGGGTTCGCGTACGACGAGCAGTTCCTCGACGTCATGGGGGGCGACCCGTGGCCGGGAGTGCGCGAGGCGGAGGAGCGCCTGGCGAGCGAAGCGCTGGCGACGGGACGTGAGGTCGCACAGGTCCGCAAAGAGAGATCCAGGCTCTACGATCGCTGGCTTGCCGAGCAGGCCCGCGACACCGAGGAGCGTGCCAGGCAGGCCCGTGCCGGTGGCGCCAGGACGGCGCCGCCCGGGAATCGGAACGAAGGAGACTGACATGACGGAGACCAAGGACCAGCTCTGGAAGGCGGATCCGGGGGCGCAGGCCTCCGAGCCGCTCGAGGACCTGGTCAGTGCCGGCGCCCACCCCGTGGGCCTCGACGTCGGAACCAGCAAGGTGGTCTCGGCACGACGCGGGGGCAAGGACGTCTCCTGTGCCTTCCAGCTCAACGCGTTCATCCCGGTCCCCTACTCCCCCGTGACCCAGAGAACCATCGAGCAGCAGAGCGACATCCACCACTTCCGCGACGGCGACGACATCGTCATCTTCGGCTCGGCCACCGAGCGCTTCGCGAACATGTTCAACGCGGAGACCCGACGGACGATGGCGCACGGCCTGATCAACCCCAACGAGAAGCTGGCCTGGCCCGTGCTCGAGCAGATCTTGCGGACCCTGGTGCCCAAGCCCCAGAGCGCCGGTGAGGTGCTGGCCTTCTCGGTGCCCGCCGCGCCACCAGGCAAGGAAGCGCAGCTGACGTACCACGAGGCCACCCTGCGCAAGCACCTCCAGGCTGCCGGGTATCGCGCCATGGCGATCAACGAGGGGTTGGCGGTGGTCTTCTCCGAGCTCGAGGACCACAACTTCACGGGCATCGGGGTGTCGTGCGGTGGCGGCATGTGCAACGCCACCCTGGCCTTTCTCTCCATTCCGTCGATCATGGTCTCGATCGCCAAGGCCGGAGACTTCATCGACAGCTCGGTGGGCGAGGTCGTGGGCGAGCACGCGACCCGCGTCAAGGTCACGAAGGAGGAGGGGCTGGATCTCACCAAGGCCCCCCGGGACAAGCTGGAAAAAGCCCTCCACATCTACTACGAGGACGTGGTCGAGTCCCTGGTCGACACGCTGCGCCGTGAGATCTCCCGTGCGGAGAACCTGCCCAAGACCGACCGGGCCCTGCCCATCGTCCTGGCCGGCGGCACCGCGAAGCCTCGGGGGTTCAAGGAGCTCTTCGAGCGGACGCTGCGGGCGCGGAAGTTCCCGGTAGAAATCTCGGAGATCCGGATGGCCGCGGACCCGCTGACCTCCACCGCACGCGGCGCTCACATGGCCGCGATGTTCGAGAAGTAGCCGGCGGGCGAGGTGCTTTCGACCCGTCCCGATGGGGCCTTCCCGGGGCCGCGGGCGCGCTTTGTGGGACGCCTGGGTACTGGGCCGCTGGGTCGCGTGTTCCTCGTTTGCCTGCTCGCCCTCCTGGTTCCCCGGCCCGCTCCCGCCGTACAGGAGTGGTACGACTACTACCTGGAGGCTCGGAACCGGAACATCCCCGCCCAGGACTGGACGAGCTGCGTGGACAACGTCCGCCAGGCGCTCCGGCTTCGGCCACGGCCGGCGGTGAACGTCCAGACATACGGGCTGCAGTTCGTGGACTACCTCCCCCATTACCTTCTGGGGCAATGTCTCCTCCGTCAGGACAAGTACATCGAGGCTCTCGACGCCTTCGATCAATCGGAGCAGGCAGGAGCAGCCGCGAAGAGCCCAAAGCGCGCGGAGCTCACGCGGTTGCGAAACGAGGCTCGCAGCGCCGAGGAGGCTCGCATCACCCGACGCGCCCGGGCGGAGGTTCAGCGCCTTCGGGACGAGGCGCGCGTCCTCGGCGAGCAACGGTCCTGGGACGAGGCGCTCGCGCTCCTGGAGCAGGCCGAGATCCTCGCCGGCGGGCTCGACACCGAGACCCTCCAGGCCATCACCAGCGAGCAGGAGCGGCTGCGCGAGGCCCAGCGCGCCGAGCGTGAAGGCGCCGCCCGGACCGAGCGAATCCAACAGCGGCTGGCCGACGGCGATCGACTCCTGGAAGAAGGCGAGCTGACGGAGGCCCTGGTCGCCTACAACGAGGTCCTCGACCTGGCGCCGAACAACGCCCGGGCCAAGACCGGCAGCCGCACCGCGCAGGAGCGCATCCAGACGTCACGAACGAGGGCCGAGCTGGACGCGACGTTCGCAGAGGGTAAGATTCTCTTCGACGGTGGGCACTACGAGGCGGCCCTCGGACCACTCACCAGCGCAGCCGCCGACCCCGAGTACACCGCGGCGCACGAGCTCCTGGCCCGAACGAGGCAGATCATCGACGGCCTGCGTCTCCAGCGGGAGCTGGGCGCCCAGATCGAGGAGCTCGCGGCCCGGGGCGAGGATCTCATGACGAGAGGGCTCTTTCCGGAGGCCCAGGTCGCCTTCGAGGCCTTGCTCCAGCTCGACCCCGGACACGCTCGGGCCCGTGAACGTCTGGCGCAAGCGGAGCGGCGGACCGGTGAGGCCCTCTTCGCCCGGTGGTTCCCGAACCGGAAGCCGAGGGTCTTCCTGTTTGGCGGCGAGGGGCTGATCGTCGAAGTCCCCACGTTCCTGCTCCGGGGCGTGGCCACCGACGATCGCGCGATCCGGCGAGTGGAGTTTCAGATCGGCGGAGAGCCCGCGGGGGAGAAAGTGGCCTCGGAGGACCCGATCAACCCGGTGCGGAGCCTCGACATCTTTCGCGAGCTTCCCCTCGAGCCGGGTCTGAATCGGATCACCGTCACCGCAATCGACGCCGGGGACCTCACCGACTCGCTGACGATCACCGTCGAGCGGCGTCTGCGCTTCTACGAGACGCCTCTCTTCCTGCCCTCGGCCGGCGGCCTCGCCCTCTCCTTCGTCGGAATCGGCTTCATCGCCCAGCGTGTGCGCCGTCGGCGGGCCATGCGGCGGCGCTTCAATCCCTACATCGCAGGCGCACCGGTCCTCGACGACGACATGTACTACGGGCGCGAGAGCCTCATGGCCCGCATGCTCAGCACGCTCCACCGCAACAGCCTGATGATCACCGGCGAGAGGCGAATCGGGAAGACCACCTTCCTCCATCACCTGGCGAAGGTGCTGGCCGCGGACGAGGCCGGCGACTGGCGGTTCTTCCCGGTGTTCATCGACCTGCAGGGAGTTCCCGAGCATAGCTTCTTCCACGCCCTCATGACCGAGGTAGTGGACGCCCTCGTCATCAGTCCGGAGACGTGCGATATCCTGCGGCTCAAGCCGGACGTCGATGGATACGAGGCGCGGGAGTTCAGCCACGACCTGCAGCGCGTCATCGCGGAGCTGAAGACCCGCACGGGCCGCAGGGTGAAGCTCGCGCTGCTGATCGACGAGGTGGACGTTCTGAATGAGTACTCCGAGAGCGTCAATCAGCGGCTCCGCGGGATCTTCATGAAGAGCTTCTCCGAGAACCTCGTCGCCGTGATGAGCGGCGTGGGAATCAAGCGGCGATGGAAGAGCGAGGTCAGCCCCTGGTACAACTTCTTCGACGAGATCGAGCTGCCCCCCTTCAGCCGTGAGGAGGCCGAAGCCCTGGTCCGGGAGCCCGTGGCGGGCATCTTCCGCTGGAAGGCGGAAGCGGTCGAACGCATCCTCGACCTGTCCCGCCTTCGTCCCTATCTCATCCAGAAATATTGCGTCCATGCGCTCAACCGGATGCTCGAAGAAGGCCGCAGCGTCATCCGGCTCACGGACGTGGAGTCGGTGACGGCGGTGGTCGAGGCCGAGTCGGGGGCCGGAACGCCGGACTCCCCCGCCGGGGACCCGGCTGTGGCAGACTAGGACTCCCGTGTCCACGACTTCGCCCATCACGCGCAACCCTTTCATCGTCGGGAGTTGGGTCCGGGGCGAGGATTTCTTCGGCCGCTCCGCCGTGATCGGTGAGATCCTCGAGGGCGAGCGCCACTCGCTCTGGGTGCTCGGCGGGCGGCGCCTGGGAAAGACGAGCCTCCTCAAGGAGGTCGAGTACCGGGTCGAGCGCAGCCGCGAAACACCCTTCGTGGCTCTCTACTGGGATCTTCAGGGCAGCGCCGACTCCCGGGGCCTGGCCGACACGCTGCTTTCCAGCGTCGAGGATTCGGAAGCTTTCCGTCGCGCCACGGACGTCACCGTCGACGAGCTCGAAAGCTTGCCGGTGGCGGACATGCTCGCAACGCTCGTGCGTCGAACCGTCCGAGGCGGATGGCGGCTGCTGCTCCTGATCGACGAGGCCGAGGAGCTGCTGGTCGTGGGACGCTCCGATGCCGGCACCCTGGCCCGGATGCGCCGTGTGCTCTCCCGTGGACCCGACGTCCGAGCCGTGCTCACCGCGACCCGCACCCTGGCTCGGCTCGACGACGAGGCCCGTCTGGCGACGTCGCCCTTTCTGCAGGGGTTCATCCCGCCGGTCTATCTCACCCCGCTGACCCCGGAAGAGTGCCGGCCGCTCCTGGCCCGGGGAAATTTCGCGCCCGAGGACATCGAGACGATCGTCGAGCGCACGAATTGCCACCCCTTCCTTCTTCAGCTCCTCGCCAGCCGTTTGTTCGAGGGCCGTGATCTTGCCGCCACGCTCGAGCAGCTCGGGGCGGACGAGATGGTGGCGAACTTCTTCTCCATCGACTTCCAGACCCTCGCCGAGAACGAGCAGGCGCTCCTCTCGGAGGTCGCACGGGAAGGGGCCCGCACGCGCCGGGAGCTGGCCACGGCCACCGGCCAGTCGGAGGAAGCCATCGAGGTTCCGCTCTACGGCCTGACGATGCTGGGGTATCTCGCGCGGGAGGAAGAGACCTATCGGCTGGCGCACTGGCTCTTCGAGCGATGGATGCGACGTCGCCTCTAATTCCTCGGGCGGACATCAACGCGACGCCCGAGGAATAGTCCGTCTGTCCGTTGTCCGTTAGTCCGTCAGGCCGTCAGTCGTCTAGGACCGATACCGCGGCCGCCCTCCGCGCCCGCCCGCTCGTCCACCCCGTCCCCCGTCCCGGCCATCCCGTCCACCTCGCCCGTCGTGCCGTCTCGGCGGGGCCGCCTCGGCGTCGTCGTCCTCCTCGACCGGCTCCTTGGGCTTCGCCAGCGACTCCTTGAGAAGCGCTGCAACGATCCGGTCTCCGAGCTCGTGCTCGGCCACGCTCCGGGCCACCGGCATCCACTCGGCGGCTTCCTCGGGCGACAGCCTCCGTGCCGCCTCCGCCAGAAGCTCCACGACGCGCCCGGCCTTGCGGGCCTGGACGTCCTCGTCGGACGGGACCGCGATCTCCTTCACCTCGATGTGGTAGCGCTTGACGAGGCGGTTGAAGTTCATCAGGTCCATGGCAGAGACGAGGCTGATGGCCCTCCCCGTCTTCCCCACTCGTCCCGTCCGGCCCGCGCGGTGGATGTACTGCTCCGGAGAGTCGGGGGTCGAGAAGATGAAGACGTGCGAGAGGTCCTCGATGTCGATGCCCCGGGAGGCCACGTCGGTGGTGACGAGGTGCCGGATCTCGCCGTTCCGGAAGGCGTCCATCACGCGCTCGCGCTTCTTCTGGGGAAGATCCGAGGAGAGCAGCGCCGCGGCGAGGCCCTTCTTGATGAGGAAGGTGCTGACCTTGCGCGTCTCCTCCCGGGTGTTGCAGAAGATCATGGAGGAGACGGTGTTCTCGTACTCGATGAGCTTGTAGAGCGTCGCCTCCTTGTGCATCTTCGTCGTCAGGCAGTAGACGTGCTCCACCTCCTTGACGTAGATCTTGTCCTCGGAAAGCAGCACCCACTCGGGCTCGGCCATGTAGTGGTAGATGAGGCCCTTGATGCCGATGGGCACGGTGGCGGAGAAGAGCATGGTGTGCCGCTCGTCGGGCACGAACTCCATGATCTGCCCCATCTCCACGGCGAAGCCCATGTCGAGCATGCGGTCGGCCTCGTCCAGGACGAGGGTCTTGACCTTGCTGAAGTCGAGGGTCTTTCGCCGGAGGTGGTCGAGCACCCGGCCAGGGGTGCCCACGATCACGTGGGCACCGGCCCGGATGCCCTCGAGCTGGCGCTCCATGGAGTCGCCGCCGTAGATCGTCTCGACCTTCACGCCCCGGTCTTTGCCCAGGCTGGTGATCTCCTGGGAGACCTGGATGGCGAGCTCACGGGTGGGCGCCAGCACGACGGCCTGGACGGCCTGGACCGCGAGGTCCACCTTCTCGACGATCGGTACACCGAAAGCCGCCGTTTTGCCGGTGCCCGTGCGGGACTGGACGACCAGGTCCCTGCCCTGCAGCGCGAGGGAGATGGCCTCGTGCTGGACGTCGGTTGGAGTGTGGTACCCCTTCTCCTCCAGGCTTCGGAGCGTGTCGACCGAAAGGTCATAGGCGTCGAAGCTGCGGCTCGCGGTGGTGGTCTCCATATCCCCCCATTATCAGCCCCGCCCGCCCAACCTCGCAACTCGCGCCCGCTGGAGGCTATAATCAACGTTTTGACGGAGAACCAAATGCCCAACCCGTGCATCCGCTGCTCCAAAGCGGGCGAGGCTCCCCCCGCCCACCGCGTTCCCTTCTCTCCGGAGATCAAGGAGAAGGTCGCCAGCTCCATCTGCGCCGACTGCTGGAAGGAGTGGGAGGCCATGGAGATCAAGGTCATCAACGAGTACCGGCTCAACTTCGGGGACCCCGCGCACAGGGCTCAGCTGCAAAAGAGCTGCCTGGAGTTCCTGAACCTCCACGTATGATCCACGTCGAGGGCCTCAGCAAGCGGTACGGCGACCGGGTTCTGCTCGAAGACGTGTCCTGGCACGTCAAGAAGCGCGACCGGATCGGACTGACCGGACCCAACGGCTCCGGGAAGACGACCCTCCTGAAGATGCTCGGGGGCCTCCAGGAGGCCGACTCCGGGTCCATCCGGATGGCCACGGGCACGACCATCGGCTACCTGCCCCAGGACGGGATCGTCCTCCACGGCCGCACTCTCTACGACGAGGTGGTGCTGGCCTTCGAAGACCTCCTGGCGCTGCGCGACGAGCAGCACAAGATCGAAGAGGCCATGGCCGAGGCCGACGAAAAGCACACCGGCCTCGAGAAGCTCCTGGAGCGATACGCCGACGTCACGGAGCGCTTCAAGGATCGGGGCGGCTGGGAGATCGAAGCCCAGGTGGCCTCGGTGCTGAAGGGGCTCGGGTTCAGCCTGGCCGACCAGAAGCGGAACACCGAGGAGTTCTCCGGAGGCTGGCAGATGCGCATCGCCCTGGCGAAGCTGCTCCTCTCCCGGCCCAACGTCCTCCTGATGGACGAGCCCACCAACCACCTGGACCTCCCGGCCCGCAACTGGCTCGAGGAGTACCTCGGCGACTACCCGGGCGCGGTCGTGCTCGTCTCCCACGACCGCTTCTTCCTCGACGCCACCATCAAGCGCATCACCGAGGTGGGCCTGAAGACCCTCACCGACTACCACGGGAACTACTCGAAGTACGTCGTGGAGCACACGGCCCGGATGGAGCGTC
>CAXMOH010000173.1:0-2918 GCA_964194855.1 uncultured Hyphomicrobium sp. | reverse complement strand
GAGCCAGAAGACGACCGCGAATATCGCACAGGCCACGAAGACGCCGATGCCTCCAAAGAGCGCCAGCCGGAGCGCGTCGCCCCGCTCTCGGCGGCGGGCGCGGTTGCGCGCGCTCCAGAGAGTCGGGAGCAGGAGGTAGGGGAAGGCGCTCGTCACACGTCGACCTCGCTGAAGGCGGTGCCGCCGGTCAGCTTGAGGAACACCGGGGTCAGCAGAGCGTCGTCGTGGCCGGCGAGCTCCCGAAGCTCCTCGACGGTGCCACGGGCGATGATGCGCCCACCCTGGATGATGCTGATGACGTCGCACATCTCCTGGGCCACCTCGAGTGTGTGGGTGCTCATGAGGATCGCGACACCCTTGCGGCTCTGGACGCGGAAGACCTCCTTGATGAGCCGGGCCCCTCGTGGATCGAGGCCCACCATGGGCTCGTCGACGACGACCGCCCGGGGCCGATGGAGGAAGGCCGCGCACATGACCAGGCGTTGCTTCATCCCGTGGGAGAAGCTCTCGACGAGCTCGTGCCGCCACGCGGTGAGCTCGAAGAGATCCAGGAGCTCGGCCGCGCGTTGCTCGACGTCCTGGCCTTCGAGGCCATAGAGCCCGGCGTGGAATCGGAGGAGCTCGGCGCCGGTCAGCTTCTCGTAGAGGAACGGACGATCCGAGATGAAGCCGAGGGAGTGCTTCGCCGCCTCGGGCTCCCGCGCCAGGTCGTGGCCGTTGATCGTGACCCGCCCGCGGGTGGGCTGGAGCAAGCCCGCGATCATCCGTATGGTCGTGGTCTTGCCCGCGCCGTTCGGACCGAGGAAGCCGTGGATCTGGCCCTCGGGCACGTCGAGGCTCACGTCGTCGACGGCGGTGAAGCTCCCGAACGTCTTGACGAGCCCTTCGAGTCGGATCATGCGCGGGTCCTCAGCGCCCCGGCGACGACCAGCAGGTCGCGCCCGAGCCGTCGCGGCTCGGAATCGGCAGATCGAGGGCAGGGAGAGCCGCGGTCTGCTGTCCCACCAGGATCGGCGTCGAGCCGGGGCGCAGCTCCACGTCGAGCACGTTCAGCTCGGCCTGGCCGAAGAGGCCCAGGATCGCGACCTGCCGGTCGAGGCCTCCCCGGATGAGGCGGACGTGTGTCGCGTCCGCCGGGAACTGGTTCAAGGTGGGGTCGACCGGAAGCCACAGACCGCGGCCGTCCTCCTCGGCGATCCAGACCTCGGCCCAGGCATGATAGTAGAAGGCCCCGCCCATGCTCCCGCTCATGTAGACGAGGCCGACCGCGATCCGTGCCGGGATGCCGAGCGCCCGGGCCATCGCCACGTAGAGCGCCGTGTGCTCGTTGCAGTCGCCGACGCGCGTCCTCAGGACCTCGAGGGCCGAGGGGATGCTGACCGTGAGCTTCTTTTCGATCAGTGCGTGGACGTGGCGGACGAGTCGCTCGGCGCGGGCGCGTGGGCTGTCGGGAGCGGTCGCGACACCTCGCTGCGCCTCGGTCCTGATCGGCTCGGCGTCGCTCTCGATGAGAGGCTCGGGCCGCAGGTAGCGGGCGAGGTCCGGGTCCCGAGGACCAGGTACGAGCTCCCGTGCGTCGCGCACCTCGATGACCCCGTCCTCCGTCCGCTGTCCGGCCCCCTGAAGGTCGGGTCCGGAGAAACCCTCGGTGCTGCTCAGTCGGATGCGTAGAAGTTGGACAGCGGTCGGGTCGTCGATGCGGGTGGGAGGTGACGGGACCAGGGCGGCCGCGGCGAGGAGATCCGTCTGGACCTGCCCGGGCACAGCGAGCGCCTGGGCCTGCTCGGGAGTCTCGCGCACGACGAGAAACCCTGTTGGGCTTTCCTGCTTCACGACCTCGCCAACGTCGGTGATCCAGCTCTTGAGTACCATGCCGAGGACGCCCATCTCCACGCGGAAGGCCGGGACGGGACGACCGGCCGCGCGCACGACCTCGCGCGCCTGAACCTCGATCGTCATCGGGACGTTGCGAAGCGTGAGGGGATCGAAGACGTGGACCTCGTGAGTCTGACCCGCTTCGAGGCCACGGGCCGCGAGCACCCGCGGCAGGTTCAGCGAGAGGGCCGGAGGCTCGGCGAGCTCGCGCGTCTCCTCTCTCTCGCCCGAGGAGTTGCGGATGCTCAGGTGGAGCTTCGTCCCCTCGAGCTCGCCAGAGATGACGGTGGGCCCGGTGCCGCCATCGAGCGAGGCCTCGAAGCGGCGCAGCGTGAAGGCCCGGTCGACCATCGCGAGGCTGCTGGTGCGGAGGGCGCTCGGCGAGCCGAGGAGGACCATCCGGAGGCGTGTGTCCTCACGGAGCTCGTAGCCGTCGTCGACGGTCGTCGTCTGGCTCACCGAGAAGCCGATCTTGTCGCCTTTGTAGTAGATTCCACTCCACTTCGCGGATGAGCCGTAGTGGACGAGATCGGCAGCCAGGGCAACCGGCGTCGAGGAGTAAGCATGGCGCAGCAGAACGCCCATCTGGACGACCCAGGCCACGACCGCGACAACGGAGAGCGCGCGCGTGAGGGCCCGGGGGAGGGGACGAAGCGTCAACGGCCCCCTCGATGACCCTCGAAGCTCATGAAGTGATTATAGACTCTGGCCGCATGGACCTCGCGCGCGTCACGATCGTCCTCGTGCGTCCCTCCCGCCCGGCGAACGTCGCCGCGGCTTGCCGCGCGATGAAGAACATGGGGCTCCGGAGGCTCCGGATCGTCGATCCGCCGGGAGGGCTGGACGACTGGGACACGCGGGCGCCCGCCTACAAGGCGTGGGACATCCTCGACGGGGCACAGCCGGCCTCGAGCCTCTCGGAGGCGGTGGCCGACTCGACGCTGGTGGTCGGCACGACGGGACGGGAGGACATCGCGGGGACCTGGACCCCGAGACAGCTCGCCAGCGAGGCCGCCGGGCGCGACAGCGGGGACGGGCTGGCC
>CAXMOH010000172.1:0-5762 GCA_964194855.1 uncultured Hyphomicrobium sp. | reverse complement strand
ATCCACCGCGACGGAGATCCGGTGGAGTCAGCACGCCGGATCGAGGTCGAGATCGTCCCCGGCGCCCTCGAGGTCGTCGTGCCTGCCGACACCGCGGCCGACCCGGACGGACCGCTCACGCCCTGAGTCGGCAACGGGGGAAGCGGATCAGCCGATTGCGTCCCGGGCCGCATCGAGGAGCGGTCGGATCTCCTCCCGGGCCGCCTCGGGCACAGGCAGGAGCGGTCCGCGGACATCTCCACCGCGCAGCCCCGCCAGGTCCATCGCCGCCTTCAGCCCTGCGACCCCCCAGGTCGAGGTCACCGCGGCCGCCAGAGGCGTGAGCACCTCCTGCAGCCGCCGGGCTCGGACGTGGTCGCCGGCGACAAAGGCCTCGTAGAGTCCGAGCACCACCCGGGGCACACAGTTGGCCACCGCGAGGATGCCCCCCTGTGCCCCCACGCACAGGGCCGGATAGAAGACCGGCGCGCTGCCGCACAGGACTTCGAAGCTCGCCGGGACGGTCGCGATGATTCTCCCGAGGAGGCCAATGTCCCCGCTGGACTCCTTCATGCCGGCGACCCGGGGATGGCCCGCCAGCGCCGAGGCGAGCCCAGGTGGCCAGGTGAGCCCGGTGAATGCCGGCACGGAGTAGAGATACACCGGGATCGGGGAGGCCTCCGCCACGGCCTCGAAATGGCGTCGGAGGACCTCAGGCGTCATGCGGCCGCGGTAGAAGTGCGGCGTCAGGACGAGGACGGCGTCCGCACCCAGATCGGCGGCCTTCCGGGTGAGAGCTACGGTGCCCCGGGTGCTCTCGGTCCCGGTCCCGACGAGAAGGAAACGACCGGGGGCGAGCCGGCGCGCGGTGGCGATGAGCTCGAGCTTCTCTTCGTGCTCGAGCCCCGCGGCCTCCCCGTTCGAGCCGAGAACGAGGAAGCCCGCGAGCCCCGAGCTGCCGAGCGATTCGAGATTGGCCTCGAAAGCCCCGAGATCGACGGTGCCGTCCGCCCGAAAGGGTGTGATGAGCGGCGGTATGACGCCGCGGAGCGGCACGCTGTTCTTTTCTTCTTTCTTCTTTATCGTTATCTAGGCCGCCGGCGTCTTCTTGGCCAGCGCCTGGGTGACCCGCTCGATCAGCTTCGCGTCCGGCGTGGAGAAGGCGTCTCGGAAGTCGCTCCACACCTCGAGGATGGCCCAGAGGCCGGCGTCGGTCCTGATCGGCGCAACGATCAAGCTGCCTGTCGTGAGACCCACCTCGGCCCAGGCCTCGCTCGAGGCGAGCGTCGAAACGACGGTCGGCTTCGAGCCGTGGGCCGCCTCCGCCAGAGGGCCCTTCGTCGACCCCACACGATCCGGCCCCTGCGGCCGCTCGAGGGCCATGTGAACGGCCAGCTCCTCGCCGTCCGCAACGTAGACCGTCACGGACGAGTAGCGCGCAAACCGGCGCTTCATGAGCTCAACCGACTGGCGTAGCGCCTCCTCGAACGAGGGCGCCTTCTTGATCACCTCTTCCAGCTCCAGTGCCACCCGTTCCCGCCGCTGCGCGGCCTTGCGGGCCAGGTCGGTCTTCCAAGGCTTGTCCTCCTCGCGTGTCAACGTCATGTTCACCTTGATCCCATCCTTCCTCGGTTCGTTTCTTCATTGTTGATCGGAAAGCCAACAGTACTCAAACGAGGGCGCGTCCTCCGTCCACCGAGAGCACCTCGCCCGTGGTGTAGCCGCCGCCCGCCAGCAGGAACAGGACCGCCTCGACCACCTCGGTCGACGTCCCGAACCGCCCCGCGGGGATTCGGCGCCGCACCGAGTCCTCCGCCCCCGGCGGGTCGATCACCCCCGGGGCTACGGCGTTGACCCTGATCCGCGGGGCCAGTGCAACGGCGAGGCAACGGGTGGCCATGATCAGCGCCGCCTTGGACGCACAGTAGGCGAGATTTGACGGCCACGGGCGGAGCCCACCGAGGCTCGCCAGGTTGACGATGGCCCCGCCACCCTGCTGCCTCATGTGTGGCGCAGCAGCGCGAGAAGCCATCACCGTCGCTTTGACGTTGACGTCGAACGCCTCGTCCAGAATCTCCTCGGACATCTCGTCGAGGGGAACCCGCCGGAACACTCCCACGTTGTTGACGAGGAGATCCAGGCCTCCCATAGCCTCGGCGGCCTCCTCCACGAAGGCCACCACCTCACCTGGGACACGAGCGTCCGCAGGCCCCGTGAATGATCGGCGCCCAAGGCGCCGGACCGCCTCGGCCTCATCGAGGGCCCCGCGACGGCTTTCCCGGTAGGAGAAAGCGACGTCCGCCCCCTCCATGGCCAGCGCACGAACGATCGCGCGCCCCAGGCCCCGCCCCCCGCCGGTGACCACAGCCTTCCGATCCAGCAGCCTTGGCTCACCCATGGGGCAGAGAAAACCTCCGGATTATATCACCTCGCCCCGGCTCAGCCCTTGTCCGAGTAACGCATCAGGATGACGGTGACGTTGTCCTTTCCCCCTGCCTCGTTCGCCGCGTCGACGAGGTGAGTCGCCGCGTCTTCCAGCGAGTCGGGGTCCGGTATGAGGAGCCGGGCGATCTCACTGTCGCCCACCATCCCGTGCAACCCGTCCGAGCAGAGGAGCGCGATGTCTCCCTCCTGCAGAGTCTGCTCGATGACGTCGAGGTCGATCGAGTCTCGCGCGCCCACGGCCTTCGTGATCACGTTTCTGAGAGGATGACGCTCGACGTCGTCCGAGTTCAGGATTCCCTCCCCGAGCGCCGCCGACACCCAGGAGTCGTCCTGGGTGAGCTGCTGCAGCTGGCCTTCGCGCACGAGGTAACAGCGACTGTCCCCGGCGGAGCCGATGCTCAGGGTGTTGCCCGACACGATGGTCGCCACCACCGTGGTCCCCATGCCCGTCAGCTCTTCGTCGCTGTCGGCGGACTGATAGACCTGGGAGTTGGCGAGGCGGATCGCAGTTTTCAGCCGATTCGCCTCGAAGGAGAGATCCGCGTCCAGGCCCCACGGCCAGGTGATGTCCTTTTCGGCGGCGCTCTTCTCGACGAAAGAAGCCAGCGTCTCCACAGCTATCCGGGACGCGACCTCACCCGCGTTGTGCCCGCCCATGCCGTCGCAGACCGCGTAGAGGTGCGACTCCGGAGCCACGAGGAAGCTGTCCTCGTTCAGCTTCCGGCGCCGACCGACGTCGGTTCGCCCGAACGCCTCGATCATTGGAGTGAGCTCAGCATAGGGACTTTCCCCTCGACGGTCAAACACCCCTCGAGCGGGCCGAGCGAATTGCTTCAGCCATGTCGCGCACCGCCCTCTCCATCCCCACGAGGAGCGCCCGGGCGACGATGCTATGGCCGATGTGGAGCTCGCCGATCTCGGTGAGCGCAGCGATCGGCCGCACGTTGAGGTACGTCAGTGCGTTGCCGGCGTTGACTTGAAGGCCCAGCTTTCGCCCGAGGCGGGCGGCGTCGGTGAGGTTTCGGAGCGCCTCGTCGCGGCCCCGCTCGTCACCAGCGTCTCCCCACGCAGCGGTGTTGATCTCCACCGCTCGTGCGCCAAGCTTGTGCGCCTCTTTCACCTGCCCCAGCTCCGCATCGATGAAGAGGCTCACCTGGATTCCCGCCTCTTGCAAGGTCTTCACGGAGGAGCGCAGCTGGGCGCCGTTGAGGATGGCGTCGAGACCACCCTCGGTGGTGACCTCCTCGTCGCGCTCCGGCATCAGCGTCACCTGGTCGGGCTTCAGCGTGAGCCCCACCCGGACCATCTCCTGGGTCGGCGCCATTCGAAGGGTCAGCCTCGTCCGAACCGTCTTGCGGAGCACCTCGACGTCCCGATCCTGGATGTGGCGACGGTCGCCCCGCAGGTGCACGGTGATGCCGTCCGCCCCACCCAGCTCGGCCAGCACCGCCGCGTGCACGGGGTCGGGCTCGGTCGCCCGGCGAGCCTGTCGCACGGACGCGACGTGATCGATCGTGACCGCCAGCCGTATCATCTCCAGATCCTCACGCCGATGTCACCACATCCTTCTGGGCCGCCGCGGCGAGCTCCCGGGCCCATTCCCGAATCCGTTCCTCGTCGGGCCCCTCCACCATGAGTCGCAGCTTCGGCTCGGTGCCGCTCCAGCGGACGAGCACGCGGCCGTCTTCTCCGAGGGCCGCACGCACGCGTTCGCTGGCCTCCTTCAGGGTCGCCATCTCCTCCAGGGGACGACGGGACGGGACCGCGATGCTCTCGGTGACCTGCGGGACGCGCTCGAGCGCCTCGCGGGCCAGCTCCGAGAGAGGGCGCTCGGTCCGAATCATGAGGGTGAGCACCTGCAGCGCGCCGATCAGCCCGTCCCCGGTCGAGCCGTGGTCGAGGAAGATCAGGTGTCCGGACTGCTCACCTCCCAGGTTGAACCGCCCCCGGCGCATCGCCTCCACCACGTGGCGATCGCCCACCGGGGTCCGGACGAGACGTATCGACTGGGCTTCGAGGGCCCGCTCGAGGCCCAGGTTGCTCATGACCGTCGCCACCACCGTGTCGCCCCTGAGCTCCCCCTCGCGCTTCATGCGCGTGGCGCACATGGCCATCACCGCGTCCCCGTCCACGACCTGACCCTCGTCGTCGATGACGACGAGGCGGTCGGCATCGCCGTCGAGAGCGATTCCGATGTGGGCCTTGCGCTTCACCACCTCCGCCCGTGCCTTCTCGGGATGGAGCGCCCCGGCGCCCCGGTTGATGTTGACGCCGTTCGGGTGAACGCCGACGGCCCACACCTTCGCACCGAGCTCGGAGAAGACCAGGGGAGCCACCCGGTAGGCGGCGCCGTGGGCCGCGTCCACCACGACGCGGACGCCGTCGAGGGTGAGATCCCGCGGGAAGGTGTTCTTCACGTATGCGACGTAGCGCCCCCGGGCGTCCTCGAGCTTCTCCGCCCGGCCCACGTCGGGACCGGTGTGTCGCTCCCCGAGCCGCTCCGGCTCCTCGACGAGCTGCTCGATCTCGGCCTCCGCGGCGTCGGGAAGCTTGAAGCCATCGGCGGCGAAGACCTTGATTCCGTTGTCGGCGTACGAGTTGTGCGAGGCGCTGATCACGATCCCCGCGTCCGCCCTCATGCTGACCGTCAGGTGCGCGACCGCCGGCGTGGGAACGGGGCCGCACAGAAGAACCCGCCCCCCCATCGAGGTCACGCCGGACGCGATGGCGGTCTCGATCATGTAGCCGCTCAGTCGCGTGTCCTTGCCGATGAGCACCCTTGGGGCGTGGCTCTTGCCGCGACCCGCCACGAAGGTGATGGCCCGTCCGAGCGCGAGAGCGATCTCGGGAGTCATCGGGTGCTCGTTGGCGACTCCCCTGACGCCGTCGGTGCCGAAGAGGGAGCGTGGGGTCTTCGGGGTCAAGGCCGTCTCCCCGAGCCCACGGGCCGGGCCGTCACTTCCGCTGGCTCCGTTTGCACGACGCTCACTCCCGTGTGGCCCGATGCGACCTCGACCGCGACCGGGAGAGCTACGGTGGCGTCGTGCCCGGCGGGAACGTTCACGTAGGGCCGGAGGTCTGTCGGACTCAGGGCCCGGAGCGCGATGATCGGCCCACTCACGACGACCCGAACCGACGCGGGGGCGAGCTGGGCCGGCGTGCCCTCCGCGCTCACGGGCAGACCGTCGAAGGACCGTTTCTCGTGCCTCTCACGGATCTTCACGGTCACCCGGACCTCGCCGGTCCCCTCGAGCCTCAGCAGCGGGTCAAACAGACCGACGTTGACGAACTCCTCGACCGTGAGGTCGGCGTCGTCGACCGAGACGGGCTCGGTGAAT
>CAXMOH010000171.1:0-3602 GCA_964194855.1 uncultured Hyphomicrobium sp. | reverse complement strand
TGGCCGAGGCGTCCGCGAGGATCGCGACGGCCGCGAATGCCATGGCCGCCAGGGGTTTGATCCGAACAGCGGTGAGCCGCGACGTGGGTGTCACGAAGAGCGATCTCCCGGGGTGCTGACGGGCCGGGCCAGGTGCGCTCGAACCTTGCGCAACACCGCGTCGAAGCTCCGGGGCGTCAGGCGGCCGGTGAACGTGTTCTGCTGAGAGGGGTGGTAGGAGCAGAAGAGCCGCAGCCCCGGGCCGATCTCGTGAGTGACCCCGTGGCCGAAGGCGAGGCGTCCCCGGGTCGGCAGCCGACCCGTCTCGCGGAGCATCGCCAGGAGGCCATCCATGCCCACCCGTCCCAGGACGAGGACCGCCCGAAGGCGCTTGCCGAGGAGCGTCCACTCGCGATCCAGGTAGTCCCTGCAGTTCAGGATCTCATCACGGGTCGGTTTGTTCGCGGGCGGCGCGCACCCCACGATCGGCGTGATGAAGGCGTCGTCGAGGCGCAGCCCGTCATCGATGTGCGTCGATCCGGGCTGATTCGCGAAACCGGCGCGCTCCAGAGCCGCGAAGAGAAAGTCTCCCGAACGGTCGCCGGTGAAGACGCGCCCTGTCCGGTTCGCGCCGTGCGCCGCAGGGGCGAGGCCCACGATGAGCAGCCGAGCCTTCGGGTCGCCGAAGCCGGGGACGGGCCGGCCCCAGTAGTCGTCCTCGCGGAAACGTTTCACCTTCTCGCGGGCGACCTTCCGGCACCAGCTCCGCAAGCGAGGGCAGCGCTCGCAGGCCACGACGTCGCGGCCGAGGCGGGCCAGGCTGTCGCGCATAGATCGCTTATCGTAACAGGGGCGATCTCTGACCCTCTCACTCGCGGAGCTGTCGGAGCTCCTCGTCGAGGGCCTGCAGTGACTCCTCCGAGAGGCCGGCAGACGCCGCGGCCAGCCGCAGAGACATCGGCTTCCTTTGCTCGATCATCGGATCGTCCGCGAATCCGGGCAAGTACTTCTCGATGACGACCATGGCGGCGGGGCTCTCGAGGAGCACACGGACGGTCTGGTCGAGGTAGAACGGAGCCGGGCGCAGACGTTCCACCAGGTTGCCGGCGGGATAGGCGAACTGGTACCGGCCCGAGCCCACCTCCACGACGACCTCGTCCTCCCCCTGAGTCGCCTTCCGGACGCCGGGCACCGACGCGACGGGGCGGCCACCCTCCGTCACCTCGGCCAGGACCGCATTCGGCAGGCGGACGGTGCCCCACGCGTTGGGCGGCACGGTCGCCGTCACCTGGAAACCGTCCTCCTCCACCAGCGCCCAGGCCGAAGCCGCCTCGCCGAACATCGTGTCCAGCCGAGCCTCCGCCGAGGTGAGACCGCCGCCGGGCTGCGGCTGGACCAGCACGTGCCGGTAGCCGGGCTCGCTCGGATCGATCTCGAGGCCGGCCACCACGCGGTACATCCACTCGCCGATGGCTCCGTAGGCGTAGTGGTTGAAGGAGTTCATTCCCACGTCCTGGAAGGTGCCGTCGGGCTTCTGCCCGTCCCAGCGCTCCCAGATCGTGGTCGCGCCCTGCATCACCGGGTAGAGCCACGACGGATACTCCTTGCGGTTGAGCAGTTGGTAGGCGACGTCCAGGTAGCCGTACCGACTGAGGACGTGGCACAGGTAGGGCGTGCCCACGAAACCGGTGGTCAGGTGGCCGCGGTTGCGCACCTCCGCCGCCAGCCGGCCCGCGGCCTCCGCGCGCAGGTCCTCGGGGAGCAGGTCGAACTGGAGGGCGAGGGCGTACGCCGTCTGGGTGTTCTCCCCAACCCGCCCCGCGGCGGTCACGAACTCCCTCTGAAACGCCTTCTTGATCCTGGAGAGCAGGGACGCGTACTCGGCCGCGTCCTCCGCGCGACCCAGCGTCGTCGCCGTCCGCTGCAGCAGATCGGTGGAGTGAGCGAAGAACGCGGTGGCGATGAGATCCTTGCCGGTCGTGGCGCCGGGGTAGTCGGAGGCCGTCGAGGCGAAGGCGAGCCAGTCCCCGAAGTGGGTCCCGGTGTTCCAGAGATCGGCCTCGCCGGCCTGGCGGCGCATGTACTCGACCCAGGCCTTCATGCTGTCGTACTGGCGCTCCAGGATCCGGGTGTCGCCGTAGCTCAGGTACATTTCCCAGGGGATGATCACCGCCGCGTCGGCCCAGGCTGTGGACCCGCCGGAAAACCGGCCGGGCCGGCTCAGCACGTCGGGCACGACGAACGGGACGCTCCCCTCGTCGTTCTGGTCGGCGGCCACATCGGCGAGCCACTTCGTGAAGAAGCCGGCCACATCCATGTTGTAGGCCGCGGTACGGGCGAAGACCTGCGCGTCACCGGTCCAGCCCAGACGCTCGTCGCGCTGGGGGCAGTCGGTGGGGACGTCGAGGAAGTTGCCCTTCTGTCCCCACACGATGTTGCGCTGGAGCTGGTTGAGCAGGGGATTGGAGGTCTCGAGCCGGCCGGTCGGCGTCATGTCGGAGTGGATCACGATCCCCGTCAGGCTCTCCCGCGTGAGCGGGCCCGGGTAGCCGTCCACGGCCACGTAGCGGAAGCCCTGGAAGCTGAAATGCGGCTCGTACACCTCCTCGCCGTCCCCTCTCAGGACGTACGTGACCTCCTGCTTCGCCGCTCGAAGGTTGGCGACGTAGAAGTTGCCGTCCTTGTCGAGCACCTCGGCGTGGCGGAGCGTGACACGGGTCCCCTCGGGTCCTCGCACCTCGAGGCGCACCCACCCCACCATGTTCTGGCCCATGTCGACGACCGTCTCTCCGGCCGCGGTCTCGAGGATCGCGATCGGGCGGATCTCCTCGATACGACGAACGGGCGGCCCGGCCGGAGCGATGAGGATGCTCTTGCTCTGATCGACGACGCGGACGCCCCCCCAGTCGCTGTCGTCGGAGCCCGGCGCAGTCCAGCCGAGCCGCTCGAGCCGGGCGTCGTAGGCCTCACCCATGTAGATGTCCGAGTGGAGAATCGGGCCGGTCGTGGACCGCCAGGTCTCGTCCGTGCCCACGACCTGCACCCGGCCGTCCTCGTGCGTGATGCGCAGCTCGAAGAGGAGCGCCAGCCCGTCTCCGTAGATGTTCCGGGCGTCTCCCCACCCCATGTAGCCGCGGTACCACCCGTCACCGAGCATGGCGCCGACGACGTTCTCGCCGGGGCGGAGCTGATCGGTGACGTCGTAGGTTTGGTACTGGAGACGGTTACGGTAGCTCGTCCACCCGGGTGTGAACAGCTGGTCTCCCACGGGTGTGCCGTTGATCTCCACCTCGTAGAGGCCGAGGCTGGTCACGTAGGCCCGGGCGGACTCCACGAAACCGTCGATGGTGAAGGTCCCGCGGAGCAAGGGCGCAGGCTGGGGCTTCGAGGCGTCCTCTTCCAACCCTGGCGTGATCCACAGAGCCTGCCAGTCCTTCGGTTCCAGCAGCCCCATCTCCCAGTAGGCCAGGGCGCTCCACCCCGAAGCCTCACCGTTTCCGTCCCACACCCTGACGCGCCAGGAGTACCGGTGCGTCGAGTCCAGGCGAGGCCCCCGGTAGGGAACCTCGCTCGACTGGGACGAGGCCACCTTCCTGCTGTCCCAGAAAATGTCTTCGTCTCTC
>CAXMOH010000170.1:0-5005 GCA_964194855.1 uncultured Hyphomicrobium sp. | reverse complement strand
CCGCGGGCAGGGCGCTCGCCCGGCTCGGCGAGCGTCTCACGCCTCTCGCGACGAAATCTGGTGAATAATGCGGGCCCACGCCACATTCTCACGAGGGCTCACAGATGGAGTTCACCGTTCCTGAAGCCGTAGCCGTTCTGTCACGCACGCCTGGGACCCTGCGTGCGCTGCTGGAGGGTCTGCCCGAGGACTGGCTCGAAGCCAACGAGGGGCCCGACACCTTCAGTCCCCGCGACGTGCTGGGCCACCTGATCCACGGCGAAAAGACGGACTGGGTGCCCCGGATCAAGCTCATCCTCGCTGATGGCGGGCCAGGGACCTTCGTTCCCTTCGATCGATTCGGATTTCAGGCTGCCATTCGGGGCAGGTCCACCAGCGCGCTCCTGGCCGAGTTCGCAACGCTCCGCACCGCGACCCTCGCCTACCTGCAGGGCCTCTCGCTGACGCCCGCTCAGCTGTCGCTCACAGGCCGCCACCCCGAGCTTGGCATGACGACGCTCGAGCAACTCCTGGCAACCTGGGCCGTCCACGACCTCAATCACATCGCCCAGGTGGTCCGGGTCATGAGCAAAAGGTACGCCGATGCGGTCGGACCCTGGAAAGCCTTCCTCCGCATCCTCAACGAGTAGAGCCTGGAGCGCAACATGACCAAACCCTCTCCACCCGCCTCGCCACTGACGCGCCGCCAGATGCTCCAGCAGGCGGCGGTTGCCGCCGGTGTCGCCGGTGCCGCGGTCGCCTCGGCAACGTGCGGGCGCGCCCCAGCCGCACCGAAGCTCAGCGAGGGCGACACGATTCTCCTCCAGGGCGACTCGATCACCGACGCCGGGCGGGAGCGGAGTGAGCAGGCAGACGCCAACGATGCCCGTGCCATGGGCTGGGGCTACGCCCTGCTCATCGGCTGCGGGTTGCTGCGCGATCATCCTCGGACCGGCCTCGAGATCTACAACCGGGGCATCAGCGGCCACAAGGTTCCCGATCTGGACGGGCGCTGGCAGGAAGACACGATCGACCTGCAGCCCGCCGTCGTCAGCATCCTGATCGGTGTCAACGACATCTGGCACAAGCTGAACGGAGACTATGACGGCTCGGTCGCCACCTATGAAACGGGCTATCGAGCGCTCCTCGAGAGAACCCGGGAGGCGTTGCCCCACGCGACCCTCGTCGTCTGCGAGCCGTTTGTGCTGCGCTGCGGCGCCGTGACCGACGAGTGGTTTCCCGAGTTCGACGATCGGAGAGCGGCTGCGGCCCGGGTGGCTGAGGATGCGGGCACCCTGTGGGTGCCCTTTCAGACGATGTTCGATGACGCAGTCGCCGCCGGCATCGAGCCCAGCTACTGGGCCCGCGACGGCGTCCACCCGTCGATGGCCGGCCACGCCCTGATGGCTCGGACCTGGCGTAAGGTCGTGGGGATCTGATCCGACCCCACTCGGGCGAAGCCCCTTGCCCCGCCGACGATGCGGGGTAGAAAGAGAATCCATGACACGTCTCACCTGTGCTGCTCTTCTCGCGACTTGCCTCGTGACCTCGCCGTCGTTCGTCAGGGGAGCAGGCTCCGAGGCCGATCCGGGCGACCTTGCTCCCGTTCTCGCCACCATCAGCGGCTCGGCCTTTCGCGCCCACGTCGAGTTCCTGGCCGACGACCTGCTGAAGGGTCGGGAGCCCGGCACCGAGGGGTTCGACATCGCAGCGCTCTATGTCGCGACCGAGCTCAAATCGATGGGCATCCAGCCGGCTGGAGATGGCGGGGGGTACTTCCAGCCGGTACCCATGCGCGAGAGTCGGCTCCTGGACGGCGAGGTCGCCTTGGCGCCCGCCGAGGGAGGAGCGGCCGTCATCCTCGAGCCCATGGCCGACTACGTCCAGCGGGGCGACATCCTGCGCACGGAGTCGCGGGTCTCGGCGCCCGTGGTTTTCGCCGGCTTCGGCGTGACCGCCCCCGGTCTTGGATACGACGACTACGCTGGCATCGACGCCACGGGCAAGATCGTGGCCCTCCTCTCCAACGCTCCGGCACGCTTCCCGAGCGAGCACCGGGCCCACTTCTCCTCGTCTCGCTTGAAAGCGGAGAACGCCGGCCGCCACGGAGCCGTGGGGGTCTTGTTCGTCCTGAGCCCGGAAGACCTGAAGCGCTTCCCGTGGGAGAGGCTCAGACAGGCCATCGACGGGAGCGCGATGAGATGGCTGCGTTCCGACGGCACTCCCGAGGGAGCTGTCGCCGAGCTCAGGGGGAGCGTCCTGCTCAGCCCGTCGGGGGCCCGTCAGCTGTTCGCGTCGTCGCCGGTGCCGCTGGAGGACGTCTTCGAGCAGGCCGCGAAGGGCGATGGCCAGGTCAAGGGCTTCGCGTTGCCGGTCACCGCCACGATCGCGTCTCGGAGCGAGCATCGCCCGTTCGCCAGCTCGAACGTCGTTGGCTTTCTGAAGGGCTCCGACCCGGCGCTCCAGGGCACCTCCGTGGTTTACACGGCACACCTCGACCACGTGGGCGTCGGCGAGCCGGTGGACGGTGACCGCATCTACAACGGGGCTTACGACAACGCGACCGGATCCGCCATCGTTCTCGAGATCGCCCGGGCCTTCACCCGCCTGCCGAGCCCGCCTCGGCGATCGGTCGTCTTCGTGTTCGTCACGGCGGAGGAGAGGGGGCTGCTGGGTTCGGACTACTTTGCGAAGCACCCCACGACGACCGCCGGCAGGATCGTGGCGAACATCAACATCGACATGCCCATCTTCGTTCATCCGATCGCCAGCGTGGTCGCCCTTGGCCTGGAGAGCTCGACCCTGAAGGCGGCGGTCACCCGGGCTGTCGCGGAGGCCGGTCTCAGCCTCATCCCCGATCCGACGCCGGAGGAAAACTCCTTCGTCCGGAGCGACCAATACTCGTTCGTGCTTCAGGGCGTGCCCTCGATCAATCTCAACCCCGGCGTCGACCCCTCCGATGCGGAGACCACCGGGGGGCGCCTCTTTCAGGAGTTTTACGAGACGCACTACCACCGGCCGTCGGACGACCTGAGCCGTCCCATGGACCTCGACTCCGTCGAGCGCTTCATCCGCGCGAACTTCATGATCGGCTACACCGTCGCTTCGAATCCGGAGCCGCCCCGCTGGAACCCCGGGGATTTCTTTGGCGAGACGTACGGCGACGCCGCCGGAGCGCACTGAGCTTGCCATAGGTCTGCCATCCTGCGAGTTCGGAACAGGGTTCGGCAGGGGGGTGGAGGCGTTCAGTCGCGTGCGGCCAAAAGGCGGTCGACCTCTGCGAACCAGTCGCTGACGACGACGAACGAGTCCTCTTTCATCTCGCCAGTGCCGGGCTCGATCATCACGAAGCGATCGCGCCTGGAGTCGTAGTCCCAGCCGCCGAACTCAACCAGGAGGAAGTTGCGCTCGAACAGGACCCGCGGACGGCCCGGAACGAGATCGTCGCCGTCACGCCGCAACGCCACCACGTTCATCGAGCGTCCCCTGGTGAAGAAGAGCTCCTCGCCGTCGTCGGACCAGGCGGACAGGTCGCTGCCCCCGCCTGCCAGCAGTCGCGATCCCGTCACGCCGAGGCGAGCCAGTCGCAGCTGCTGCACGCCCGACTCGACCGTGCTGTAGGCGATCCAGCGCCCGTCCGGCGAGAATGAGGCGCTGCCGGGCGTGGAGGTCTCGGGGCCGCTGGAGATCGTGCCCTCGCCCAGCTCGATCTGTTCGAGCGCCGCGTAGTCATCCTTGTAGAGGATGGTCCGTCCATCCGGGCTCCAGCCCAGCGCGACCTGGTCGTCGGGCCGCGCGAGGACGGCCTCGGGCTCCCGGCTCCTGTCCACCGGGGCGCGGAAGACATCCCATGGCCCGAGGCGCGAGGAGGTGAACGCCAACTCGAGGCCATCGGGGCTCCACACGGGGAAGCTGTCGAAGCTGCCGAAGGTCACCTGCGCGGTGGTGCCCGTGGCCAGCTCGTGAACGTGCAGGCCGACGAGCCCCTGATCGAAGACCGCGAGAGCGAGCCGTTCGCCACCAGGTGACACGGCCACGTCCTCGATGGCGGCAGGGGGCATGTCCACTGGCGTCGTTTCTCCCAGGCGGTCGACCCACACCACCTGCCGGCGGACGTTCCAAAGCCCACCGGGGCGATACACCAGAGTCCCGTTGGCTGAGATCGCGTACGTGGCAGCGCCGTTGTCGGGCTGCTGTTGGAGGTCGTCGAGGACCGGCACTGCCGCGCCCTGAGGCTGCAGATTCTCGGGGTCCACCCGGACGACCATCAGCCGGCCGCCCTCCGCGTAGAACAGGCGCCCGCCAGGAAGCAGCCGCGCGAAGGAGGCCCGCGGCAGGAGTCGGTGGATCTCTCCGGTGCCGCGGTCGAACACCGAGACGCCGATGTCCGCGAGGGAGGTGCGCCATTCCGTGAAGAGGACACGCTCGCCACCCGGCAGCACCTGGGGCCACCAGTGGTACCCGTCTCCCTCGGTGGGCTCGGTCACCGGTCGCGGTGCGCCTCCGCTGGCCGGCACCTGCACTATCCCCGGATCCCAGCCCTCATTGGCGACGATCACCCCGTCCTCGCCCCACCACAGCCCGCCTCCTGACTGAAAGTCACCCACGGTGATTGGCGAGCCGCCGTCGAAGCCCACGTGCTTCAGCTGGTTTCCTGCGACGAACCCCACGCGGCTCCCGTCCGGGGAGAAGAAGAGCTTTTCTGCGCCATCGGCCCCTCGCAGCGCCTCCACGTGGAGGCTGTCCAGCTCTCTCACGTAGAGACGCCGCGTGCCGTCCACGACGGCGTCAAACACGATCCGCCGCCCGTCGGGAGAGATCGCCAGGTTGGGCGGATCCGTAGAGCGGAACGCGCCGCCCTCCGGCAGGGGAATGACGAAGCGGCGGACAACCGGAGCGTGCTCGGGGGTGTCGCGCGGCGAGGAGAGGAACACCATTGCCAGCGCGAAAACCGCGGTGACCGCGACAAGGACAAGGGCGGCGATCCAAAACCTCGCACGCGTGGGTGGCCCCTGCTGGGCGCCAG
>CAXMOH010000169.1:0-4273 GCA_964194855.1 uncultured Hyphomicrobium sp. | reverse complement strand
AGACGTTTACGCGGCGGGAGTGGTGCTGGCGGAGATGCTGGCGGTGGGGGGCGAAGACGGGATCTCGTCCCGGCGGGCGTTGTGGAAGGCGGTGCGGGAGACGCCGCCGCAGGTGCCCGAGGGGCCGTGGTCGGCTGTATTGAAGCAGGCCCTGAACGCCCGGCCCGGCGCCCGCCCAGAGTCAGCGCGAGCGTTGGCCCGCGCCCTCGAAGAGGTGACGCTTCGTCTTCCTGGCTTCGAGAAGGAGCGGCCCTACCCGGGGCTGGCCTCCTTTACTGAAGAGGACGCGGAGTACTTCTTCGGTCGAGAGGCCGAGGTCGAGGCGGTCTGGAAGAAGCTGAAGCGGCCCCGGCTTCTGGCCCTCATCGGCCCCTCGGGGACTGGGAAGAGTTCGTTCATTCGGGCGGGTCTGCTGCCGACGCTGCCGCATGGCTGGGCGGCGATCGTTGCAACACCAGGACACCGGCCCTTCCAGTCTCTGGCGCGGGCCCTCTTGCCGGCCTTCTCCGGCGACACCGAGGCGATGCAGGCGTTCGCCGAGGCCCTGCTGCGGGTCGAAGAGATGGATACCGCCGTGGATCTCGTGTCCCAATGGCGCCGGCGTCACGACCACGCGCTCATCGTGCTGGACCAGTTCGAGGAGCTCTTTACGCTCAATACGCCGGAGACCCAGGCAGCGTTTGCAGAGCTACTCGGCCGGCTGGTGCTGGAGGGCGACGTCCACGTGCTCCTGTCCCTGCGAGATGACTTCCTTTTCCACTGCCACGCGCAGGAGTCTCTCGGCCCGGCGTTTGCCGATCTGACACCTCTCGGGACCCTTGGTGACAGCGCTCTGCGTCGGGCCCTCGTCCAGCCGGCGCTGTCGTGCGGCTATCGCTTCGAGGACGAGTCGCTGGTCGAAGACATGATCGCCGAGGTCAGCAAGGAGCGGGGAGCGCTGCCCCTTCTGGCGTTCGCCGCGTCGCGGCTCTGGGAGAAGCGGGACGGTGAGCGGGGTCTTCTCACCCGCGAGGCTTACGAGGAGATCGGCGGAGTGGCGGGAGCGCTGGCCCAGCACGCCGAGGCGACGCTCGAGGGGATCGGGACGCCGCGCACACCCATCGTGCGCGAGCTCTTCCGAAACCTCGTGACGGCGCAGGGGACGCGAGCCGTCCGGGAAAGAGATGAGCTTCTGTCGGTGTTCGAAAAAGCGGGCGCTCCGAATGCGCAGGCCGAGGCGGCAGAGGTGCTCGGGGCACTCGTCGACGCCCGGCTTCTGACGTCCTTCGAGCGGGCCGGGGAAGAGGCCGGGGAGAGCCGCCATGAGATCGAGATCATCCACGAGTCGCTGCTGAGCAACTGGCCGCGTCTCGTCCGATGGCAGGCGCAGGATGCAGACGGCGCGCTGCTGCGGGACCAGCTTCGGCAGGCGGCGCAGGCGTGGCAGGACCGCGGCCAACCCGAGGACCTCCTCTGGTCCGGGACCGCCTACCGCGACTATGCCGTCTGGAAGGAAAGGTATACGGGCGGCCTGACGGCCGGCGAGGAGGCGTTCGCGCGGAGCATGGTGGCTTCGGCCGAGCAACACACGCGACGTGTGCGGCTGGCGACGGCGGGCGCATTCGTCGCGCTGCTCGGTGTCGTGTCCGTGGTCACTGTCTTGTGGCAGCAGAGCGAGACGGCGCGCGAGCGGGCGGAGGCGAGCCGGCTGCTCGCACTCGGCCGACTCGAGATCGACGCGGACTCCTCGACGGCGGTGGCGTACGCGCTCAGGAGCCTGGAGCTGGCCGACCTGGGCGAGGCGCGGTTGTTCGCGCTCGAGGCGTTGCAGCGTGGCCCGACGACCCTCACGCACGGCCTGGGAGAGCTGGCGGGACAGGTGCAGGCCCTTTTTACCGTCGCATTCAGCCCGGACGGACGCTGGATCGCCTCGGGCGACGATAAGGGCAACGTCGTGCTGTGGCCCGACGACGGGGGGGAACCGATCCTGCTCGACTCCCACGAGTCGCCGGATTTCGTTTGGAATGAAGTCGCGTTCGGGACGCGCGGGAAGCGCCTCGTGTCCCACCAGGACACCCTGAAGATCTGGTCGGTCCCCGAGGGGCGGATGCTGCGCGAGCAGGAGCTCCCGCCGATGACGAGCGGGCTCGTGAGAGGGGATCGGTTCTTCTCGTTCACGACCGAGGGAAGCGAAGAGGTGCTGCGGTCGTGGCCGCTCGACGGCGAGGAGCCACGGCTGGTCGGCCGGGTGCCGTGGGCAAATGTCTTTCCACCCTGGAACATCGACGCGAGCGGATCGTGGCTGGCCTTCGCTGAGGGACACACTCTGCGCGTGCGCTCTCTGAACGACTGGACTGTGCGACCGCGTCTCGTTGGACGCCACGAGGCCGACGTTCAGCGCTTGGAGTTCCACCCTGACGGAGACCGCCTCGCTTCCGTCGACGCGTCCGGGGAGATCCGGCTGTGGTCGCTGGAGGCGGAGGGGGAAGAGCCACTCCGTATCCTCCTGGGCGACGCCGGTCCGCAGGGGCTCGAGATCTCGCCGGATGGGTCGTGGCTCGCGGTCCCGGTCCACCCGCCCGGATCAAAGACATCGATTCAACTCTGGGACATGAACGCGCCGGTCGACGCGGATCCCACGAGACTCCCCCACCAGAGTTACGCCAGCCTGGCCTTCCACCCCAGCGGCCGATGGCTGGTGACGACGAACGAGTCGAGCCTCAACCTCCATCCACTTACCCGGCGATACGCGCGCGTCCTGCGCGGCCATCAGGGAATAGTCATGGGTCTGGGTGTCGCTCCCGACGGAAGCTGGCTCGCCTCGACGTCTCATGACTTCGCGGGTAGGCGCGACGGCTGGGCCAGAATCTGGTCGCTCGAAGCCGGTGGCCGCAGCCGGGAAGTGGTCGCCGGCATTCAGACCCTGGCTCACTCGATCGACTTCGACTCCGCCGGGCAGCACCTGCTTCTGCCGAAGTCCCGTACCGGGGCGCAGCTGGCACGCGTCGACGGCGGCCCACCACGTGCACTCGAGGGCGCCCCCCAGGCGATTATGGCCGTGGCACTATCACCGGATGGGCGCCTGGCCGCCGCGGCGCCCTATAGCGGACCCGCCGGGGAGAAGGTCATGCACGTCTGGGACCTCCCGAGCGGTGAGCACCGCACGCTCGGGCCCCTACCCGGTGCCGGGGGCGGCTTCGCGGGCGGTGTCTGGGACCTGGAGTTCTCTCACGACGGTCAGCTGTTCTCGATCGGAGACGGCGTGGGCGGGATCACGCGCTGGAATGTCGAGCAGGGCACGGTCGAGGTCCTGCGCCGGGGGAGCTGGGGGCTCTACGGAGAGATCGCCCTGAGCGCCGACGGCCGGAGGCTGTTCTCGAGGACGGGGACCGGTTTCGCCAAACTCGCCACGATGGTCGGCAACTTGGAGGTGCTCGACCTGGAGAGCGGGAAGGTGCAGTCGCTGGACAGCCACGGCCAGCGCATCCTCGGCTTGGCGCTCGGGGCGCGCGGGGAGATCCTTGCCACGGGAGACACGGAGGGGACCCTGCGCGTGGGGCCGGTGAGCGGGGAAACGCCACACGTCTTCTTCGGCCACGACGGGCTCATCGACGAGGTGGCCGTCGATCCGCACGGTCGCTGGGTCGCCTCTGCTGGCGCCGACGCCACCATCCGCGTCTGGCCCATGCCCCAAGGCCCGCCCTTCCACACCCTGCCCTACGAGGAGCTGCTCGATCGTCTCCGCGCCGTCACGAACCTGCGTGTCGTGCCCGACGAGCAGTCGGCCAGCGGCTACCGGACCGAGATCGGCCCGTTCCCGGGCTGGGCTGAGGTGCCGGAGTGGTAGCGGAAAATCCACCTTTTCCCTTGAAATCGGTAGTTCCGATGCGGGAGCATTTGTCCGGCAATGCCAGAAGATCGCGACGTTGCAACGCCAAATCGTCCGTGAAGCAAAGGGGGGAGCGATGAGATACACGCTGTCAGGGGTGTTTCTGGTCTGCCTGGGGCTGCTGGCCGTCGCCGTCCCTGCCCAGGAGACGACGACGGGCTCGATCGCGGGCAAGGCGGTCGACACCCAGGGCGGAGGGCTGCCCGGGGCCATCGTGACCCTGAGCTCCGACCACGGCGGGCGGTCGGTCGTGACCGACGACCGCGGGCGCTTCCTCATTCCCTACCTGACGCCAGGCAGCTACGGCGTGCGTGTGGAGCTCATGGGCTTCAAGACCTCCACTCAGCAAGACGTCCTCGTCCGGCTGGGTCAGCGTGTGGAGCTCCCGTTCACGCTGGAGCTGGG
>CAXMOH010000168.1:0-5081 GCA_964194855.1 uncultured Hyphomicrobium sp. | reverse complement strand
AGCGCTACGCGAGATCGCGCTGGGTGGTCTGGCCTTTGTCGCCGTTCCCGTCGCTGTCTATTTCACGAGCTACTTGCCCTGGTTGATGCAGCAGGAGCACACGGCGCTCGGAGCGATTCGCGCCGTGATTCAAGAGCAGGGAAGGGTGTGGAGCTACCACGCCCAGCTGAGCGCCACCCACAACTACGTCAGCCCCTGGTGGAGCTGGACCTGGCTCCACCGTCCCACATGGTATTTCTGGTGGTCCGACGACGTGACGGTGCGGGGCATCATCGCCCTGGGCAACCCGGCCCTCTGGTGGGCGTCGGTGCCGGCGGTCGTCTGGGCGCTGGTCACCGGGTGGCGTGAGCGGGACCCCCGACGGCTCTTCGCAGGGGCCGGATTCTGCCTCTTGTACCTCCCGTGGGGTCTCTCCCCACGCACGCTCAACTTCAGCCACTACCTCTTCGAGGCGCTGCCTTACGCCTGTCTCGCTCTCGGCATCTTCCTCGATCGGGTCTGGGACGGACGCTTCAAGTGGGGTGCCCGCGGCTATCTGATCGTGGTCTGTCTGCTCTTCCTCCTGTTCCTCCCCCTCTACACCGCGATCCCCGTGCCCCAGGTGCTGTGGGCGTTCCGCTTTCCCCTGGGAGGCGGCATCTGGACCTGGTTCCCGAGCTGGATCTGAGCACGACACCGCCGGGCCAGGCGCCCCTGGTGAAAGTCGGACCGCGTCGAGGCCGGATCTCTCCGCCTAGCGGAAAAGCTTCTTGAGGCTCGTGAGCGCGGAGTCCTTTGGTGACAGCGCCTCGAGCTCCTCACGTGCCTTGCGATGCTTCGGGTTGAGGCGCACGGCGGCCCTCATCTCTGCCACGGCTCGGGACTTGATCTTCATGACCTTGTAGTAGAGACCCCACTGATAGTGGACGTCCGCGTTCCTGGGCTCGAGGCGCGACGCCTCGAAGTACTGGCGCTCGGCGAGCTTCTGCGTGCGGGGATAGCAGGTCATGGCGGTGGCGAGACGGAGCCGGAAGGCCGCCACCTTCGGGGCGAGCTTCACGAGCTTCTCGTACACCTTGACGGCGTTGGCGTAGTCCGAGACGGTCATGCGCACCTCTCCTTCCATGAGGAGGTGCTCGACCCGCGCCTTGCCGCTGAAGCTGCTCGCACCGGGCTTCACCCCGGGAAGGGAGTCGTCGATGTGCGGGGCCACCCCGCCGGACGGCGCAGGCCCGGGCGGCGCAGGCGGCGGAATCTCTTTCTCGCGCCGCTGGACGTGGGGGTCCGTCTCGGTGGGCGGGCGGGTGGCGTCGACGGGGGGAGGGGGAGTCTCGCCGCCCGGGTCGGCCTTTGCCATGGCCGCCGACGCCTCCTCGCGGGCGCGTCGGCCGGTGGCGGTCTCCGATGGGGCCGTGTCCGGCGCCCTCTTCGTCAGGCGCAGGGCCGAGGACGCTCGACCGAGGATGATCTCGATGTCCTTGCGGAGCGCGTCGTTCTCCTCGACCGCGTCGCGAAGCGCGTGATAGCGCTCCATCTTCTCCTCGAGGGCCTTCAGCAGCTCGTCCCTCGGCGCCGTCCGCGCCACCTTGAGCCAGGCCTGGCCATCGAGCTCGGCGGACTGCCGGAGCTCCTGCTTGACCTCCTTGCGGATCGCATCGCGCAACGAGGGATCCGGTCGTCGGTGCAGCGCCGAGAGGAGGAACATGCCGGTCTCGGCCTGCACCGTGGGCTCCGCAGCGGGCTTCGCGTCGGCCGCCTGGAGGACCCCCCCACTGACGAGGGCATAGGTCGCCCGGAGGCGGGGAAAGACCAGGCCGCCCTCCCCCCAGGCCAGACGACGCACCGTCACGCGGCGCCGTGCGAGCTCGAGGATCTCCCGCTCCTCCGTTGCCTTGGCCTTGAGCTCGTACGTGAAGGGCGGAACCGCGGCCAGGACCACCGCTCGATCGAGGGGGCCGAGACCCTTGAGAACGAGCTCCTCGGACTTCATGGACCGTATTCCGTCGTAGAGCAACCGGTGGATGGAGAGGCTGACCATGTAGTCGAGAGGGATCGAGCACTCCCGGTCCTCGAACATGGCGGCCCCGTCGGTCAGCTCGAATAAAGAGAGTGCGATCCGCCGGACCTGGCGGCCGACGGCCCCCCCGACGTCGTAGCGGTCGGCGAGGCCTGCCTTGACCAGCGCTTCTCCGAAGCGGCGGCGCTCGCCGCGCATCAACGCCGAGACGGTGTCGAACTCCTCCTGGGTGATCTTTCCGTCAGCCACCATCGCTTCGCCAAGGCGATCCTTCTTCAGGTTGCTGGCGGCAAAAACGAGACGCCCGTGATCGAAGAACGCTGTCTTGACCATGCGACCCGAGCGGATCTGGAGGTCACCGCTCCTCTGCTCCGCCGAGATCTTTCGCATCATCTCGGCGATCGGGCTCGCGGCAATGTCGGTCAGCATGGTGCGCCCCTATTGTCCACGAGGGGACGTCACCGGCAACCGGGGGCCCCACCAGAGCCCCGGGGCCAGCCGGGCCATCTCCCCCAGTATCGCGACGATGACCCCTGGTGAGGCGAGGGTCGAGCGTCCCTCGGAGCGCGGGAAGTAGTCCACCCCCATCTGGATGATCCGGGCCCCGGCGTTTCGGGCCCGCACGAGGAACTCGGCGTCGATGAAGCTTCCCTCGCTGCGGAGCTCGATCCGGTCCAGTAGCGGCCGGCGGAAGAGCTTGAAGGAGAAGTTGACGTCGCGGAACCGCAGCCCGAACAGCACTCGAACGAGCCCGCTGTACACGAGGGTGTAGAGGGTGCGGAGAAGACCCTCGCTGGTCCGGTCGAACCGGTAGGCGGCCAGAACGTCCGCCTGCTGGTACTCGATCAGGTGTGCTGCCCGGGCGAGCTCCTTGAAGTCGAAGGGAAGATCGGCATCGGAGTAGAGCACGAGCTCCCTCGTCGCGGCTGCATATCCCGCCCGGAGCGTGGCCCCGAGCCCGCGCCGACGGCTGGCATGCACGACTCGGATGCGCGGGTCCTCCCGTGAGAGAGCCTCGGCAATCTCCCCGGTGCGGTCGGTGGAGGCGTCGTCGACGATGACGATCTCGAAGTCCTCGCTCACGGCACCCGCGCCCACCCGGGCCGCCGCCACTGCGCGACGCACATAGGCCTCCTCGTTGTGCATCGGGAAGACGACACTCAGGGAGGGGGCCACGGCTTGGGGAAGGGTATCATCCTGCCGGAGGCTCCCAGCGTGAGGAGGCGCACTCCACGAGAGCGCTCGGAGGGGCCGCACGACCCGCGGGGCCGCAGGACGGAAGTGACTCGAGGGCGACGGAGGTGTCGATGCCGCGAGCCGTGATCGTCGGAAGCGGGAGTGAGATTGCTTCCATTCGTCTCACGAACGACCAGATGGCGCTCATGATGGACACGAGCGATCAGTGGATCCGGGAGCGCAGCGGGGTCGAGACCCGTCACTTCGCCAGCCCTGATATCGCGACCTCCGACCTTGGCGTCGCCGCTGCGGCCAAGGCCCTGGAAGCGGCGGGCGTCGAGAAGGAGGTGGTGGACATGGTGGTCTTCGCCACCATGACGCCCGACCACTATTTCCCCGGGTGCGGCACCCTTCTCCAGCACAAGCTGGGCCTCCGGACGGTGCCATGCTTCGACATCCGGCAGCAGTGCTCCGGATTCCTCTACGGGCTGCAGCTTGCGGATGCCCACATCCAGGCCGGCATGGCGAAAACCGTCCTCCTCGTCGGGGCGGAGGCCCACGTGGGCTTCATGCCCTGGACGAACGCGAACTTCGACTACGCCCGCGGCGTCTCCGACGTCCCGCCGACGAAGGAAGAGTTCGAGTGGAACAGCCGCTTCCGACACCTGGTGGTTCTCTTCGGCGACGCCGGCTCGGCGGTGGTGCTGCGCGCTTCCGATGAGGGCGACCGCGGGGTGATGGACCACGACCTCCACGGCGACGGCGCCGACTACCAGAAGCTCTACGTGCCCGGGACAGGCTTCAAGCACCGCCCGTACACGGACCCCGCCCAGTTCGCGCGGGGCGACCACATCCCGGTCATGGACGGGCGATTCGTTTTCAAGATGGCCACGAAGTACATGGCCTCGGTTGCCAGGGGGGTTCTCGAACGAAACGGGGTCACGGCGGACCAGGTCGACATGGTGTTGATGCACCAGGCGAACAAGCGAATCAACGAGTACTGTCAGAAGGCTCTGGGACTGCCGGACGAGAAGGTGCCCCACAACATCCACAAGTACGGGAACACCACCGCCGCCACCATCCCGCTGCTCTGGGACGAGTGCGTGCGCGACGGCCGGATCGAGCCCGGGAACCTCGTTCTCATGGTGGCTTTCGGGGCCGGGATGACCTGGGGCGCCTCGCTCGTTCGCGCCTGATGATGCCCATGCCGGCGCCGGCCGCGCACCGCGCGATCCTTGCCCGCTATGCGGCGGCGACGGGCGGTCCCGGGAGAGTGAAGCACACGGTGGTGCCGTAGCCCAGGCCCTCGGATTCGATCCAGACGCGTCCCCCGTGGACCTCCACGATGCGCCGCGCCAGTGCCAGCCCGACCCCGGTGCCCTCGGTGCGGGGGTCCAGCTTGTCGAAGAGCCCGAAGACCCTCTCGTGGTGCGCGGGGTCGATCCCGACTCCGTTGTCGCGCACGAAGAAGACGGGCTCCTCGGGTTCGGAGCGCCAGCCGACATGGATGCCGGGTTGCGGCTGATCGCCCATGAAGCGTGTCGCGTTGTCGATGAGGTTCTGAAGTAGCTCGACGAGCCGCAGTCTGTCGGCGCGGACCGGCGGCAGATCTCCCGCGATCTCCACCTCGATATGCCCGGCGTCGAGCCGCCCGCGGAGAAGGGCCACGGCTTCGGCCGCCGCCTCGCCGAGGTCCAGCTCCGTGGGCGGGCTGGCAAACCGCCCGATCCGCGAGAGCCGGAGGAGCTCGTCGAGGAGGAGCTGCATTCGCTCGGTGGCGGCCTCGATCCGCGCCACGTCCTCTCGAAGCTGCTCGGCGCGTCCTTCCTCCGCGTGGCGGGTGACGTAGCCGAGGAAACCGCGGATCGTCACCAGGGGGCCCTTGAGGTCGTGTGAGACGGTGTAGGTG
>CAXMOH010000167.1:0-4453 GCA_964194855.1 uncultured Hyphomicrobium sp. | reverse complement strand
GCGTGCTCCAGGACGCCGGGTACGACACCGGGTTCGTCGGGAAGTGGGGCCTCGGGGGGCCCCTGACCGAGGGCATCCCCAACGAGCAGGGCTTCGACTTCTTCTTCGGCTACAACTGCCAGCGTCAGGCCCACACGTACTATCCGGTGCACCTGTGGAGAAACCGGGACAAGGTCCCCCTCGACAACGACTTGGTCCCACCCCACACGCCCCTCGACGAGGGCGCCGACCCCAACGACCCGGCCAGCTACGCACGATACCGGCTGAAGGAGTACGCACCCGATCTCCTCCTCGACGAGGCCCTGGAATTCCTCGGGCGGGAACGGACAGGCCCGTTCTTCCTCTACTTCGCCTCGCCCATCCCCCACCTGCCCCTGCAGGCCCCCGAGAAGTGGGTCGAGCACTACCAGGCGAAGCTCGGCCCGGAAGAGCCGTCCACAGCGAAGCGCTACTTCCCCAATCAGACACCTCGGGCCACCTACGCCGCCATGATCTCGACGCTCGACGAGCAGGTGGGGCTACTGCTGCAGAAGCTCGAGGAGCTCGGGGTTCGTGACGACACGCTGGTGATGTTCTCCAGCGACAACGGTCCGATCTGGGTCGACCTGACCTGGGGCGGCAGCGGCGCCCCTCTCTTCGACAGTGCCCGCCCCTTCCGCAGCGACCGTGGGCGGTGGAAGGGATCCGTGTACGAGGTTGGGGTTCGCGTCCCGATGATCGCGAACTGTCCGGGGCACATCGCACCAGAGACCACCACGGACCACATCTCGGCGTTCTGGGACGTCTTGCCCACCCTCGCCGAGGTCGCCGGGGCGCCGGTGCCCGAAGGCCTCGACGGAATCAGCTTTGCTCCACTGCTCACCGGCACGCCCGACGCGCAAGAGGAGCACGAGCTCCTCTACTGGGAGTTCCCGTCGTATGGAGGACAGCAGGCGGTCCGCCTGGGCCGGTGGAAGGGAATCCGAGGCAACATCTTCGAGGGGAACATGGAGATCGAGCTGTACGACCTCGACACGGATCTTCGTGAGGAAGACAACGTCGCCGACGAGCATCCGGACGTGGTCGCCCGGATCGAGGCGATCATGAAGCAGGAGCGCACGCCGCCCCTGATCGAGCGCTTTCGATTCGAAGCGCTCGGCGACAAGTAGGATCTGACTAGTCCTCCGCCCAGGTCAGGATGACCTTGGCGGCCTCGCCGTCCCGGAGCGCCTTGAACCCGGTCTCGTATTCTTCGGCCGCCAGTCGATGGGTGATCATCGGTGTGATGTCGAGGCCGGTCTGGCACATCACGGTCATCTTGTACCAGGTCTCGTACATCTCACGGCCGTAGATCCCCTTGATCGTCAGGCTGTCGAAGATCACGGTGGTCCAGTCGATGGTGATGGGCTTGTCGGGGATGCCGAGCATGGCGATTTTTCCGCCGTGGCACATGGCGGCGAGCATCTCGCGAAAGGCCTCGCCGTTGCCGGACATCTCGAGGCCAACGTCGAAGCCCTCCTTCATACCGAGAGCCTCCTGCACCTCGCTGAGCGGCTGCTCCCGCGTGTTCACGCTCCGGGTCGCGCCCATCTTCTTGGCGAGGGCGCGGCGGCTCGGGTTGGGATCGGTCACGACGACGTGACGCGCCCCCGCGTGGCGCACGACCGCTGCAGCCATGAGCCCGACCGGGCCGGCACCCGTGATAAGGACGTCTTCACCAAGGACGTCGAAAGAGAGCGCCGTGTGGACGGCGTTGCCGAAGGGGTCGAAGCACGCCAGGACATCCGTGGGGATCGCGGGGTCGGCTCCCCAGACGTTGGTCATCGGGATGCAGACGAACTCCGCATACGCCCCGGGCCGGTCGACCCCGACCGCCTTCGTGTGGGGACAGAGGTGGCGCCGGCCCGCCAGGCAGTTGCGACAGCGCCCGCAGACGATGTGTCCCTCGCCGCTGACGAGATCCCCGGGCTGGAAGCCGGTCACGTTGTCGCCGATGGATTCGACACGCCCGACGAACTCATGCCCGACGACCAGCCCCATGGGGATGGTCTTCTGTGCCCAGGCGTCCCAGTTGTAGATATGGACATCCGTCCCGCAGATGCCGGTCTTCAGGGTGCGGATGAGCACGTCGCTGATGCCGGGCTCGGGAACGGCCACGTCTTCCATCCAGAGGCCGGGCTCGGGGCGTGATTTGACGAGGGCTTTCATCGTGCGGGCCAGGGTGACACCTCCTTGGGGCACCACCACTATATGTCCCCACCCCCGTTTCTGCGGGCGGGCCAGGGCGGCCGAGGCAGAACCCCGAGTTTCGCAAAAGATCGGTGACCGGAACCTCCCCCGCGAGGTAGCATGGCGCATCGCACATCCCATTGGCGAACGAGTTGCCGGGCCTCCTGGGGGTGTGCTCGGTGACCGTCCGCCGAAAGAGACGTGGAGAGCGCACCGTGGCCCAGCCGCTCCCGGAGGACAACGCCGTTCGCCGACTCCACGCGGAGTACGCGACGGTGCGTGCGCTCGCGGAGTCAGGGTCGCTCTCCGAGGCGGCGCCGCGGGTGCTGCAGGCGGTGTGCGAGACCCTCGGCTGGAGCTTCGGCGTGCTCTGGCGCGTGGATGCAACCGCAAGCGTCCTTCGCTGCGTCGACGCGTGGCACGACCCGTCGGGTCCGGGGCGAGATCTCGCGGCACGGACTCGAGCGGCCGCGCTCAACCAGGGAGAGGGGTTCGCCGGACGAGCCTGGTCGAGCAGCGAGCCCGTGTGGGTACCGCATGTCGGACGGGAAACGGATTCCCTCTCCTCTGCCGTCGCGGAGAGAGACGGGCTTCACACCGCTCTTGCCGTTCCCATCCTCTTCCGCGATCGGATCCTCGGGGTGCTCGAGTTCCTCAGCGGGGCGATCCCAGAACCCGACATCGGCCTCCTCGAGATGCTGGACACGATCGCGAGCCAGGTCGGCCAGTTCGCCGAGCACAAGCGCACGGAGGAGGAGCTCGCGACGCTCTTCGAGACATCCCGCGACATGATGTGCATCGCCAACTTCGACGGGTACCTGCTGCGGGTGAACCCGGCCTGGGAAGACACGCTGGGCTACACGGCCGAGGAGCTCACCTCGCGCCCGTACGTGGAGTTCGTGCACCCCGACGACCGCGAGGCCACGGTGGCCGAGAAGGAGAGCGTGAGCGGGGGGCAAGTGGCGCTCCTCTTCGAGAACCGGTACCGACGCAAGGACGGGGAGTACCGCTGGCTCTCCTGGAACGCCATACCGGTCACGAAGGAGGGCCGGATCTATGCAACGGTCCGGGACGTGACCGAGCAAAAACTCGCGGCCCTCGAGCTGCGGGAGGCGAAGGACGCTGCCGACTCCGCCAACCGGGCGAAGAGCGACTTCCTCGCCAACATGAGCCACGAGATCCGGACACCGATGAACGCGGTCATCGGCATGACGGAGCTGCTCCAGGACACGCCGTTGAGCGCCGACCAGAGAGAGTACGTCGACACGCTCAGCAGTGCGGCGGAGTCGCTGCTGGGCCAGATCACCGACGTTCTCGACTTCTCGAAGATCGAGGCGGGGATGTTCGAGCTCAGCCCGATCGAATTCGACCTTCGCGAGGCGCTGGAAAACACACTGCGAACGCTCGATCTGCGTGCTCACGAAAAGGGAGTGGAGCTCGTGTATCGGATCGCCCCCGAGGTGCCCGAGGTCCTCATGGGCGACGCCCCGCGCGTGCGCCAGATCATCCTCAACCTGGTCGGGAACGCAATCAAGTTCACCGAGGAGGGTGAGGTCCTCCTGCACGTCGAGCTGGAGTCGACGAGCGAAGACGAGGCGGTCCTGCGCTTCGTGATCTCGGACACCGGAATCGGCATCCCGGCCCACAAGCAGGACGTGATCTTCGAGGCCTTCGCCCAGGCCGACGCCTCCACCACGCGGGAGTACGGAGGCACGGGTCTCGGGCTCGCCATCGCCGCCCGGCTGGTGACGATGATGGGCGGCGCCATCTCGGTCGAGAGCGAGCCGGGGCACGGCAGCCGCTTCACGTTCACCGCCCGCTTCGAAGTGACCGCCAGGACCGTCCCCGGAATCCAGGCGCGCGTTCCGGCTTCGCTTCGGGGGCTCCGTGTCCTCGTGGTGGACGACAACGCGACGAACCGCCGCATCCTCGAAGAGATGCTCCAGAAATGGGAGATGCGCCCGAAGGCGGTCGCCAGCGGCAAGGCCGCCCTCGAAGAGATGGAGGCGGCGCACAGCGCCGGGCACCCGTATCCGCTGGTGCTCCTCGACGGGAACATGCCTGGGATGGACGGCTTCGCGGTGGCGGAGCGCATCCGCGCCCAGCCCCAGCTCGCCGGGGCGTCGGTGATGATGCTGACCTCGTCGGCCCGACCCGGAGACCGGGCACGCTGTGTCGATCTGGGGGTGGCCTCGCATCTCTCCAAACCCATCAGGCGGTCGGATCTCTACGACACCCTCATCGA
>CAXMOH010000166.1:0-7521 GCA_964194855.1 uncultured Hyphomicrobium sp. | reverse complement strand
GCGAAGAAGACGAGGAGCAGGAGGTCCTGCTCGATCGAGTGAAAGCGATGCTCGACCCGGGCCGGGACGCTCAGCAGGCTCCCGGGAGACGCCATCACGTCCTCGTCGCCCATCTTGAAGCGACCCTTCCCCTCGAGGACCAGGTACACCTCTTCTTCGCCGTGGGGCCGCTGTTCGTCCTCGGAGCCGGCGGGCAGCCGGTAGAGCCCGACGCTCAGCGCCGCACTGCGCAGGGCCTCCAGGTACCGGCGAGAGGAGCGACGATGCTCCTCGGCGAGGCGACCCAGGTCGACGGGCTTCCCCTCCCGGGCCCGAACGGCAGCCAGCATCCGTTCCAGGACCTCATCGGCGCTCAGGTCTGTCGTGTCGAGCTCCAGGGCGTCCCACGCGCGCTCGAGGGGTGACTCCGCACGGTGAGTGTCGGTGTAGTCCCGCTCCCGCACGTCTTCCTGGACCGTCTCGAGAGCGATGTCGGAGCCGGCCGACCTCAGCTCCTGGAGTCGGCGCTGGGCGCGCTCGCCCGGGCTGGCGTCGAGGAAGAACTTGACCTCGGCGTCCGGGAAGACCGCGGTGCCGATGTCGCGGCCGTCGAGCACCACCCCGCCCTCGCGACCCATCTCCCGCTGGCGCGCCACCATCTCCGTCCGGACGCCGGGGTGCACCGAAACGAGCGAGGAGGCGCGGCTCGTCTCGGGAGACCGGATGGCCGCGGTCACGTCCTCGCCGTCGAGGAGCACGCCCCGCCCGCCATCGCTCAACTCGATGCTCGCGGCCCGGCAGAGTGTCGCGAGAGCCTCCTCGGCGTCCAACGACACCCCACTCCTCATGGCCTTGAGGGCCAGGGCCCGATACATGGCCCCGGTGTCGATGTAGGTGTAGCCCAGGCGCTCGGCCAGCGCGCGCCCGACCGTGGATTTGCCGGCCCCGGAGGGGCCGTCTATGGCGACGACTGGACCCTGGTTTCTCATGATTCGGATCGCTCGCTCACGGCGTCCAGCGCCTGAAGAAACGCGTCGTTCTCCTCTGCCGTGCCAAGGGAGACGCGCAGCCAGCGGGGCATGCCGTAGGGATCGAGAGGACGGACGATGACGCCACGAGTCAGGAGGCGCTCGAACAGCGCCCGGCAGTCCTGGCCCGAGTCGAAGGTGAGGAAGTTCCCGAGGCTCGGCAGCACGGTGTAGCCCCGTCCGGTGAGGGCCGTGGCGACGCGCAGCCTCTCGGTCCGGTTGAGCTGCAGCGTGCGTCGGAGGTGCCCGGTGTCGTCGAGGGCCGCGGTCGCCGCTGATTGCGCCAGCACGTTGGCCGTGAACACCTCACGAACGACGAGAAGGGCCTGGATCACCTCGGGTGCGGCGACGCCGTATCCCACGCGCAGGCCGCCGAGGCCGTAGGCTTTGGAGAAGGTGCGGGTGACGATGACGGGAGCGCCTCGACGGACCAGGTCGATTCCGTCGGGGTACTCGGGGTCGTCCGCGTACTCGAAGTACGCTTCGTCGAGGACCAGAAGCACGCCTGGACCCAGCGAGTCGACGAGGGCTTCGACCTCGGCCCGGCGATTCCACGTTCCGGTGGGGTTGTTCGGGTTGGCGACGAAGACGAGCCGCGTCCGCTCGTCGACCGCGCGGGCCATGGCCTCGAGGTCGTGGGTCCACTGGCGCATGGGAACGAGCCGAGCCCCACGGTTGCGGGCGTCGACGATCTGCCGGAACCGGGCGAACGCGTGCTCCGAGATGACGGCGTTGTCCCCCGGGCCGAGAAAGGCCTTTGCGATGACGTCGATGACGTCCACCGAACCGCTGCCCACCATCACGTGGGACGGCGCGATGCGGAGCCGGGCGCCCAGCGCCTGGCGAAGCGCCGTGGCCGCCCCATCGGGGTAGCGATGGGCCTCCGCCATCGCGGCGCGACTCGCCTCGATCGCCATGGGTGACGGACCCAGCGGGTTCTCGTTCGAGGCGAGCTTGATGACGTGGTTCAGACCCAGCTCGCGCTGAACCTCGGCGATGGGCTTGCCGGGCTCGAACTGGTCCAGCCCCTCCAGGTGGGGGGGGAACACGAACCACGTCTGCTCGGTGGGACTCATCGTCTCCTCCGGCGGTCCGTGCCGCCTGTGGACTTGCGGGCGCCGCGCCCCCGTCCGGCGCTGGTCGTGGGGGGACGGGCGGCCGTTCGCGGTCTCGCCTTTCGCGCCGAGGCCTTCTGTGGCCCGGCTTTCCGTGCTCCAGCGCGTCGCCCGGAGCTGTCACCCGAGCTGGCTTTCCCAGCCCCCGCCCGCTCTGCTCCTGCGCGGCGCGTGCCGGACGCCGCCACACCACTCCTGCCTGGAGCGGACCGCCCGCGACTCGCCCGTTCGGCGCTCCGGCCCGTGACCCGCCCGGTTTGCTTGCGTGTGGACGGACGCGGTCGCCGGCGGATCTTGCGCCGTGGGATCTTCGCGCTGGCCTCGCCCCGGAGAAGGCCTCGGATCTCCCCCGGCTCCAGGTGTCGGAACTGTCCCGGGGCGAGCGCTCGCAGCGTGACCGGGCCAAAGGCGACGCGCCGCAGCTTCGAGACCGGATGGCCCACGGCCTCGAGGAGACGCTTGACCTCGTGCTGCTTGCCTTCGTGGAGCTCCACCTCGACCCACGCGTGGCGATCGATCTCGACCAGCCGCACCCGATCCACCGCCAGGACGTCGCCCTTCACCCGGACGCCGCGGCGGAGCCGGGCCAGCGTCCGCTCGTCCGGAACGCCGCGCACCTTGGCGTGATACACCCGCGGGACCTCGAAACGAGGATGGGCCACGCGCTCGGCAAACTCGCCGTCGTTGGTGAGGAGGATGAGACCCTCCGTGGTGAGGTCGAGCCGGCCCACCGGGAAGAGGCCTGCCACGCCTGGCACGAGGCTCATGACCGTCTGGCGACCCGCGGGATCACGCCGAGTGGTCACGACCCCCCGAGGCTTGTTGAGCACGATGTAGACGGGCTCGCCGGGGGCCTTCACCCTCACTCCGTCCACACGGATGTCGTCCTTCGCAGCGTCGGCCTTCGTGCCGAGCTCGCGGACGATGTCCCCGTTGACCGTGACACGGCCCTCCAGCATGAGGCCTTCGGCGCCCCGTCTGGAGGCAAAGCCTGCCCGCGCCAGGACCTTCTGAAGTCGTTCCTCCACCACCGCGATCATACCGCACAGCCTGACGGCGCCCGTGGACCGAAGGATCCATGGCGATGCGGCGGGCCGCGTGCCTCGGCTTGCTAGAAAACTCCTTGCATGGTCCGTTCGTATCCGGTGAGCTCCACGTACCCCTGGCCACGGAGGGGCTGCCCGCCCCGGGTGCCCGAGACGCGCACGGCGCCCTCCCAGTAGACGAACGACGTCCGCATCTCCTGGTTGGGGATCCAGGGCTCGACGAGGAGATCGAGACCCTCCTCCGGCACCCGCAGCCGCCAGAGCGCCGGATAGGTCGCGCCAGTCTCCGGGCTGGTCCACCTGTCGAGGACGGTGAGCGAGACAGCCGTGGCGGACACCCGTCGCGTGCGGCCGTCGCCAGCGACGAGCGTTCCGCTGGAGACAGGCTCGATGCTCCCGTCCTCGCGCCGGATCTGGAAGAAGAGGAGCTCGGTCTCGTCGTCGAGCTGGAGAGAGAACCAGTCCCAGCCCACCGCCCGAGCCCCGAGCGCGCTGGTGCTCCACTCGTGGTCGAACCACGCTTCTCCGCTCACGGGCCGCGCGTGACCGTCCACGGCCAGTTGGCCGCAAGCACCGAGGCGCGTGTACCCGACGTAGTGCGAGGCGTTGCCCGACTCGGGGCTCTTCGGGGACAACCCTCGATCGCCGTGTCTCGCCAGGGGCTTGCGGGTCTCGAGCTCGAGGTCCAGCAGGAGTGGGCCGTCCCGGGCGACGAGCCGGACCGTCCCCCCGTCGTCGTTCGTCGCCTCCACCCGCCAGTCCTCGAGCCAGACGGAAAAAGGCGCGGTCTCGGCGCCGGCCAGGCCCCCCGCGCCCCGGCCCCAGCGCTCGGCGAAGACGTGCTTCCCCGCGGCCACGTCGGTGATCGCGAAGTGCGCAAAGTAGATCTGGTTCGTGGCGAGCCCACCCTCGTCCGGAGGGGCACCCGGGGACAGGCCCCGTCGGAAGAAGGTGAGCTGGAAGCCGTAGCGGCGCTCGCCGGCGCGCAGGTGGCCGGTGTAGTACCACCACTCGGTCTGGTACTCGAAGTGCGGGCCGTGGTCGAGGGGCAAGAGGTACTCGCGCCGCTCGACGGCCCGAGCGAAGTCCGCCGTCCCGAGACCGTCTCCGAGCTCGACGCGGATTCCCCGACCCGCGTGCGGCCGGCGGAGCTCCGAGGGACCCGTCCCCAGCACGGCAAGGAGGGCCAGGACCGCCGCGAAAGCGGCCGCCAGAACGACGCCGGGGCGGGATTCGCTTCGACGAGAAGAGCCCGTGGCTCTCGCCTGGCGCCTCACTCCGACCTCAGCGCCGCAGCCAGGGGACGGCGACGGAGTCGCACCATGGGGTACACCGAGGCCAGGACCGCCGCGACGATGCTCACCGCGAAGGCCTGTGCGAAGAGCCAGGGATCGGCCTCGAGGCGCATGGTCCAGCCGAAGGACCGGACGTTGATCACGTTCACGAGAATGAAAGCCAGGATCCATCCCATGGGGAGAGAGAGGAGCCCCGCCACCGCCCCCATGAGCCCGGTCTCGAGAAGCGTCAGACCCCAGGACTGACCCTGGCTCAGGCCCAGCACCTCGAGGGTGGCCAGCTCCCGGGTGCGCTCGACCTGCAGCGCCAGAAGCGCACTCCAGACGCCGATGAACGCCACGGCGATGGCGAGAAGCCGGAGCGCCTGCGTCACCGCGAACGTCCGATCGAAGACCTCGAGGGCCCGGGCGCGGAGCGCGCGGTGGGAGGTCACCACGAGGGCCGTGCCGCTCAGGGCGGCCCGGAGATCCCGCACCACGTCGTCGACGGCGTGGCCTTCGGCAACGTAGACACCGAGAGACGACACCGCCCGATCGTCCCAGTGGCGCTGGTAGACGTTGCGCGAGATCAGCACGAGCCCGCTCTCGGTGGCGTAGTCGTAGAAGACGCCCGCCACGGGGAAGGCCCTGGGCCCGCGGTCGGTCAGGAGCTCCACGCTGGCGCCCCGTCGGGGCAGGCGATGCCGGAAGGCGAAGGGCTCGCTCACCAGCACCGCCCCTGCCGTGACCCGCTCCCACACCTCCTCGGGATTCCCCTCGGCGAATCGATAGAGCGCGGCGTCCCTGGGGCGACGGGCGTCCGCCACCGCCAGGTGGACCTCGCCGAGCGGGCTCGACACTCGGACGGCCCGGAACGTCTCCACCTCGCCCACCCCGGGCACGGCCGCCACCAGGGGGGGAGTCTCTGGCGAGAGGACGGGCGACGCCCGGGTTCCTCCGGGAGTCGGCGCGGAGATGAAGACGTCCGCCCTCAGCGAGAGATCGAGCCAGTTCTCGACGGTGGATCGGAAGCTCTGGATCATCAGGCCCACTCCGATCGTGACGGAGACCGCCACCGCGAGGGCGGCAATCGCCACGCCCGTCCGACTGACGGAGCGGGTGACGGTGCGAGCGGCGAGGCGTCCCAGCGTGCCGACGAGACGGCCCCCGATCGGCCCCCCAATCGACTCGAAGACCGCCATGGCCACCACGGTGAGAAGAGGGGCCACGAGAGCAAGGCCCAGCACGATGGCGAACAACCCGGCGAAGCTGAGGACGAGCGAGCGGCCCGCCACCGCCAGGAGGGCGGCACCGAAGACGGCGAGAAGCGCTCCGGCCAGTGCCACGCGAGGGACGAGATGGCGGCCCAGGGACTCGAGACGGCTGGGACGCAGGGCTTCGAGCGGCTCCACCCGTGCCGCCTCCAGTGCGGGTGCCACCGCGGCGAGGGCTCCCGTGCCGAGGCCGAGAAGGACCCCCTTGGCGACCGACGCCGCGGTGAGCGGTGCACCGGTGACGGAGACCACGTAGTAGAGATCGTTGATCGTGCGGGTGACCAGGCGGACGGCCCCCTGACCGAGCACGTAGCCCAGGCCCAGACCCAGCACGACCCCCACGGCGGAGGCGGCCAGGGTCTCGAGGAGCACCAGGGCGAACACCTGCTCTCCGGTGACCCCGATGAGCCGCAGGGTGCCCAGCACCGCACGGCGCTGCACGACGCTGAACATCACCGTGTTGTAGATGAGAAGCATCCCCACCACGAGGGCCAGGAGGCTGAGGGCGGTCAGGTTGAGCTGGAAGGCGGCGGTGAGCTGCCCCACGGCCGCGGACTGCTCGTGCGCGTCGACGAGACGGACCCCGGAGGGCAGAACGGCCACGACGGCGTCCGCTTCAGCCTGCGAGGCGACGAGGTCGATCCGCGTGATCCGATCCCCCAGCCGGAACAGCCTCTGCGCACGACCCACGTCCATGATCAGCAGCCCGTCGAGCGAGGCGGCCTCACCGGGATCCCGAGAGTGGAGGATGCCCGCGACCACGAGCGTCTCGATGCGATCCTGGACCCGGACGCGGAGCCCGTCTCCGAGGCTCAGCTGATGACGATCGGCCAGGTTCGAGCCGAGAAAGACCGCGCCGTCGTCGACGAGGAGTCGTTCGAAACCCGGATCCAGCAGGGACCCCTCTCCCAGGTGCGACCGAAACGGGGCCTCCGAGAGCACGTCCACTCCCAGAACCCGCAGCGGCTGGCGATCCAGGTCGAGCGAGCTCACGTAGCCTTCGACCACCGGCGTGCTCGCGCGGAGACCTCCCTCGACGCGGATGCGCCGGAGCACGTCCTGCGCCAGACCCGACGGGCCCCCCAGCACCTGATGGGTGGCGCGACCCACCACGGCTTCGGTGCTCCGGGCGAAGCCTCGGCTCGCGCTGGTGTTGGCGAGATCGATGGCGATCACCACCGCCACCCCCAGGGCGACACCCAGGACCATGAGCCCCGTGTGCAACGGCCGCCGCACGAGGTCGCGGAGGCCGGTGAGGAGCAGCGAACGGGTCACGACCTCGGCCCGGATCTCTGCTCGCCGGACGGCAGTGGCACGACGCGACCGTGCGCGATGGTGAACACCCGGTCGGCCCGGGCGGCCACCTGGGTGCTGTGGGTCGCGACGACGAGGGTGCGTCCCGTGCCTCGAGTCACCCGGTCGAGCAGATCCATCACGGTCCGGCCCGTTTCGTCGTCCAGGTTTCCGGTGGGCTCGTCGGCCAGGAGGATGCGCGGCGCCTGGACGAGGGCACGGGCGATGGCCACGCGCTGCTGCTCCCCGCCGGAGAGGCGGTCTGGGAACGACTCCTCGCGATCGGACAACCCCACCTCGCCCAGGCACGCCCGAGCCTTCTCGGCCGCCTCCTCCGGAGCGAGTCCCCTGAGCTCCGCCGGAAGCTGCACGTTCTCCAGCACTCGCAGTGTGGGGATCAGGTTGAAGAACTGGAAGACGAAGCCGAGGTGGTCACGCCGGAAGAGGGTCCGCTCGGCCGACGAGAGTCGGCTCAGGCAGGTCCCGGCCACCCAGACCTCGCCGCCGGTCGG